>DASTBJ010000236.1:0-9448 GCA_035712125.1 Terriglobia bacterium | reverse complement strand
GTTCCGCCGTTACGGGAACGAAAGTCGGACCTGCTTTTGCTGGCCGATCACTTCCTTCAGAAGTACGCCAAGGAGCATGGCCGTGACATTCGTAGAATCTCCACACCGTCCATCGATATGCTGACGTCCTATCACTGGCCCGGCAATGTTCGGGAACTCGAGAACGTCATCGAGCGCGCCGTCCTGATCTGCGATGGCGCCGTGATTCACGGTCATCATCTCCCTCCCACCCTTCAAACTGCGCAGGCTTCGGGGACATTCACCCGGCTTTCACTTGGCGAATCGATTGCAGCGTACGAACGGGACCTGATTCTCGATGCGCTGAAAACGTCGCGCGGTAATCGTGCGAAGGCAGCTCGTCTGCTGAGCACGACCGAGCGGATCTTCAACTACAAGGTGCGCAAGTACAACCTGGATGTCGATCGTTTCCGTGGATAACAACATCGATGTAAGGCCTCTTTAGCGGCTCTTACATTGTTGTAGGATTCATGGCTCGGGCAGATACTTTCCTTCACACTAAATCCTTCAGAATCAACTCGCAGCTAATCAGAACACTGGTAACGTTCTTGCATTGTTAACCAGCGATGGCGACGTCAAAGAGCTACTCCTCGCGTCAGGAAGTAACCCGGGCCTGTCTTTCCCCCAGCAGTCGGCCTGGTCACCGCTGTAATACCGTCGCCATCACGAGAGAGACCTCCGGAGATCATCGATGAGTTCGCCTCTGCAATTACCGATAACTGCGAATTTGGGAAGTGTGGATCGCATTCCACTGGGGCAAGGAAGACTGTTTGAGGTGCAGGGCGTGTCCATCGCGGTGTTTCGGAGCCGCGACGGTTCCGTCTTCGCCACGCAATCGGCCTGTCCTCATAGAGGCGGCCCTCTTGCCGACGGAATTCTCGGCCAGCGAACGCTCGTATGTCCGTTACACGCCTGTGGCTTCGACGTCGCATCGGGCAGGCCTGCAGGGCACACGTATGGCGCACTGAAGGTCTACTCCGTTTCTCTGAACTCCAAAGAACAGTTGATCCTCACCATCGAGTGAAAACGAAACACGGAAGATGAACACATTTGACCGAACTGCATTTCGAGCCGGGCTGATGGGAGCGGCGATCGTCACGATTTTCATCATCGTGGGTTCGCGATTTCTGGCTCACTTCGACTGGGCACTAACCACGTATGCATTGGGAAGTGTGTTCGCTGCGTTCGCTGTCGTGTACAGATATGCCGTGTGGGCCCAGAGGCCTCCAACGCGCATGTATCTTCGGCGCGGAATCCAGGCGTTTTTCTCGCGGAAGCGTGGCGTCTCTTCGACGCCCAAAAATGTCGCGACTCTTGGCCGGCTGTTGCTCGACAACTTCGTTCTGCAACGCTTCATCACACGGCGCGGCACGGAGCGCTGGATCATGCACGCGTGCCTCTCCTGGGGCGGAATGCTCGCGTTCGCCGTGACCTTCCCACTCGTGTTCGGGTGGGTGCATTTCGAATCGTCTCCGGACAACGCAGAAATCTATCGCGTATTCGTCATGGGTTTCTTCGTTGAAGAGTTCGCAGTGCATAGCCTGAGCGGGTTTCTGCACTTCAACCTGCTGAACATCTCGGCCGTTGTCCTGCTGATGGGCCTGGTCCTCTCCGTGAAGCTGCGCATGAGCGACAGGGGTGAATTCGCGATTCAAACGTTTGCGGACGACGTTTTCCCCGTGCTGTTGCTGTTCGGGATCTGCATCACAGGACTGATGCTTACCGTGAGCGCAAAGTTCCTGGCGGGTTCAGGTTTTCAGTTCATCGGAGTCGCGCATGCCGCCAGCGTGATTGGCCTGCTGCTGTATCTCCCGTTCGGAAAACTCTTTCACATCATCCAGCGCCCTTTGTCGCTCGGAGTTTCTTTTTACAGGCAGGAAGGACTTGCCGGGCCCGCGGCGCAATGTCTGCGGTGCGGTCAGGCTTTCGCCTCGAGACTTCACGTTGAGGATCTCAAGACCGTACTCGATGAGGTCGGCTTCAATTTCAGATTCGCAGGCCCGGCGGGGGAAATTCATTACCAGGAAATCTGCCCGGCATGCCGCCGAAAACTGCTGGCCCTGAATCAAGGAAGGACGCTGGGACGATAAGTATGGCGACACCGACTCTCGACGAGACCACACTCATTGGCCGGTACGGGCCGCATTTGCAGTACGAGCCTCCAGGTGGCTGGAAGGAACAGCCCGACGCAACCCTGGTCAAGACTCACTGCTGCTTTTGCGGCGTTCAATGCGGCATTCAGCTCAAAGTGCACGACAACAAGGTTGTCGGCTTTGAGCCCTGGGAAGAGTTTCCCGTAAATCGCGGCATGCTTTGCCCGAAGGGCGTGAAGCGTTATCTGCAGAACGAACATCCGGATCGCCTTTTGTCCCCGATGGTCCGGACGCATCACGGATTCCGCGAAGCCACATGGGATGAAGCGCTCGATCGCACTGTAACTGCCATCCGAAAAATCCAATCCCGGTATGGACGCGATGCGTTCGCAATGTTGGGCGGCGCGTCGATGACGAATGAAAAGGCCTACCTGATCGGAAAGTTCGCTCGCATCGCGCTGCGTACCGCGAATCTCGACTACAACGGAAGGCTGTGCATGGTCAGCGCCGGGGCAGCCAATAAGATGGCGTTCGGTGTCGATCGCGCTGCGAATCCCTGGAGCGATATTCCGATGTCAAAGGCAATCATCATCGCCGGCGCAAACATCGGAGAATGCTTCCCTATTCTTACGGACTACGTGTGGCGAGCCCGAGACAACGGCGCGAAAATCATTGTTATCGATCCGCGCATGACGCCGATCGCACGCACCGCCGATCTGTTTCTTCCAGTGCGGCCGGGCCGCGACAGCGCGCTTGCCAATGGAATCCTTCACGTCATGCTCAAGCGCGGCTGGATCGACAACACCTTCATCGAGTCGCATACACATGGCTTCGAGGAAATGGAGAAACTCGTCGAGCGGTATACGCCCCAGCGCACGGAAGCCATCACCGGGGTGCCTGCCTCAAGCATCATTCGCGCTGCGGAAATCTGGGGACCTGCAGAGACCTCCATGCTGCTTCATGCTCGCGGAGTCGAGCATCATTCAAAAGGAGTCGAGAACGTCCTCTCCTACATCAACCTTGTATTGGCCACGGGCCGTATCGGTAAACCCGGCAGCGGTTATGGAACGATCACCGGCCAGGGCAACGGGCAGGGCGGCCGGGAACACGGACAACGCTGCAATCAACTGCCGGGAGCGCGAGACATCGAGAATCCTGAGCATCGGCACTTCATCGCGGACTTCTGGCGTATTGCAGAGTCTGAACTTCCAAGGTCCGGCCTGAGCTCCTGTGAAATCTTCGATGCGATCGAGGCCGGGAAAATACGCGGCCTCTTGACGATCAGTTTCAACCCTCTGGTTTCCATTCCGGATGCGAACCGAACGCGGGCCGCGCTCGAGAAGCTGGAGTTCTTCGGCTGCATCGATTTCTTTCTCTCGGAGACGGGCAGACACGCGGATGTCGTTCTTGCCGGTTCCCTTCAGGAAGAAGATGAGGGAACCGTCACCACGGGCGAAGGGCGATGCGTCCGGCTGCAGCAGTCTGTCACGCCCCCGGGTAATGCTCGGGTCGACTGGAAAATCCTGACGGACCTTGCCGAGCGCCTGGGTTGCAAGGATTACTTCCCGTACGCTATTGCAAACGACATCTTTCGGGAACTCGCAGCGTCCAGCAAAGGGGGTTCGGCAGATTACAGCGGGATGACCTACGAGAAGATCGAAAAGAACATGGGCGTCTTCTGGCCATGCCCTTCCTACAACCATCCCGGCACTCCACGACTGTTTGAACACGGCCGGTTTCATCACCCGGACGGTAAGGCGCGCTTCCACGCGTACGACTACCGGCCACCCGCAGAAGACGTCGATCAGGAGTATCCGTTAATTTTCACCACCGGCCGCGTCGTCTCGCAATACCTCAGCGGAACCCAGACTCGTCGCATCGGTCCACTCGTCGATCAATATCCGGAACCGTTATGTGAATTACATCCTTTGCTCGCCGCCAGGCTGGGAGTCGCGGACGGCGACATGGTTCGCGTCCAAACCCGAAGGGGTTTCATCGAAGTGCCCGCGCAGATCGTTAGAACCATACGTCCGGATACGGTATTTGTTCCCTATCACTGGCCCGGCAGGAAGTCGGCCAATCTGCTCACCAATCGCGCGCTCGATCCGATCTCCAAAATCCCGGAATACAAGGTATGCGCATGCCGGGTTGAAAGGGTGGCGTGGTGAACGGGTACGACTTCTTCATCGATCCGTCACGCTGTATCGGCTGCAAAGCCTGCATGCAGGCTTGTATGGAGTGCGATACGCATCGCGGCCGGTCAATGATACATCTCGAGTTTGTCGATCGTTCGATGAGCACGCAAACGTCCCCGGTAGTCTGCATGCACTGTGAAGATCCGGCGTGCGCTCGAGTCTGCCCTGCCGACGCCATTAAACAGGATGAAGACGGCATCGTTCATAGCTCATTGAAACCGCGATGTATCGGATGTTCCAACTGCGTTCTCGCCTGCCCGTTCGGAGTGCCGCATTACGTGGCGCAAATCGATCAAATGATGAAGTGCGACATGTGCTTCGACAGAACAAGTATCGGCAAAAAACCAATGTGTGCGACCGTGTGCCCGAGCCAGGCGCTCTACTACGGCCGCGCCGAAGATATCGGGCGAATGCGAGTAGAGGAGCCGACCCGTCAGTTCCAGTTTGGCAATCAGGCGATTAGAACGAAGGTGCGGCTGATGAGCGCGCCGGCGACCGAGCAACTCGATTTCGACATTCTGTCCTTTATGCCGGAATCAGAAGAACAAATCCCGGACATCACGGAGCTCGCAATATGGGGAAACTGAAGATGCCGTCCCGCTGGAAACACGATTTCCCGGTTCCGCATGCCGAGGACAGCTACGTGACTCGTCGAGAGTTCACCAGGTTCCTCGGGCTGACTTCCATGGCCTTCTTCATCGGAACTCTTGCTGCCGCAGGACGCAAGCTTGTGAAGCAGTTCTTTCCCCACAACTCTGCCGCTGTCGAAGTTGCGGACATCCACGAGCTCCCCGTCGGCGGGCACAAGCTCTTCCGTTATCCCACAGAGAACGATCCCTGCATCCTGCTGCGTTTATCAGAAGACAAGTTCGCTGCCTTCGACCAGCGCTGTACGCACCTGTCGTGTCCGGTGCTCTTCGATGCGGGCAAAAACCAACTCGTCTGTCCATGCCACGAAGGCTTCTTCAGTGCGGAAGACGGTCGGGCTGTTGCGGGTCCGCCCAAGCGGCCGCTGCCGCAGCTTCAGGTAACGACACGAAACGCTCGTGTGTTGGTCGCAAGCAGAGAGGAGCACCTCGCATGAGTCCGGAAGTTCACAGGCGCAATCGATTGAATGTAGTTCTGCAGATGGTCACGGCGCTGATCACAGCGATTCTACTGGGGCAGCTGTGGCTCTTCACGGTAACGCTGGATGCCATGGAGACTCCGTCGGCCTCAATGACCATCGTTGTTGCAGCCGCACTCTGCTCGCTGGTTGCGTGTTCTGCTGTATGGGTTTTGATTCGGTTCTTTCTGACTACAGAACAAATGGAAACGGGGGATCGGAGTTGAGCGTTGTGAGAAAAAAGCTAGTCGTCGTCGGAAACGGAATGGCTGGAGCTCGCGTTGTGGAAGAAATCCTGCAACGAGCGCCTGAACAGTTCGACATCGTAATGTTCGGAGCAGAGCCTTACGGCAACTATAACCGAATCCTGTTGAGCAACGTTCTTAACGGAAGCCAGCAGGCCACCGACATTTTCATCAACCCACTGTCATGGTATCGGGACAACCGAATTCGTCTGCATGCCGGGGTTAAGGTCTCGCACATCGACCGTCGCCGGCGGGTAGTTGTCGGCATTCCATTAAAGAGAGATTCGCTGGCCTACAGCGCTAACGCGGAATCCGACGACGACGCCAGTGTCATCGAAGAACCGTATGACCACGTGATTATCGCGACAGGGTCCCGCCCTTTTGTGCCGCCTATGGAAGGGTTCGGCGCTGAAGGCACGTTTCTTTTCAGGACAATCGACGACTGCGCGCGCATTGCCGACTTCGCGAAAAACTGCCAGCGCGCCACCGTCATCGGCGGAGGCCTTCTCGGCCTTGAAGCTGCGCGTGGACTTCTCAGCCACGGCGTCGATGTGACCGTGCTCGAGGCCGGGCCTCAGTTGATGATGGCCCAGCTGGATCCAGAGGCAGGCGACATGCTGCTGAAGACCATCGAAGCGATGGGCATCCATGTACGCTGCAACACCATAACCACGAAGATTGCCAGGCTCGGAAAGCGCATCACGCATTTAGAGTTCAGAGACGGGTCCACCCTCGAAACGGACATGGTCGTCGTCAGCACGGGCATTCGTCCAATCACTGAAGTCGCCATGTTGTCCGGGCTCAACGTGAATCGCGCGATCGTCTGCGACGACCAGATGCGCACGAACGACCCGGAGATTTTCGCCGTTGGGGAATGTGTCGAACATCGAGGCCAGACCTATGGTCTGGTCGATCCAATCTGGGAACAGGCAAACGTTCTGGCCGACATAATCACTGGAACGAACCCTGATGCCGCGTATTACGGATCCAAGCTCGGAACAAAGCTGAAGGTCATGGGTGTGGAACTGGCATCGATGGGCGCCACGAAGCCTGCAAACGATGACGATGAAGTGGTCGTTTATCGCGAGCCGGCTCGGGGAATTTACAAGAAGTTAATCGTTCGTGGCGGACAGATTGCCGGCGCGATTCTACTCGGAGATATCGAATCTGCAAGCACGCTCACGCAGATGTTTCTCGGGAACGTCGCCGTTCCCTCGCGGCGCGCCGACCTGCTGTTTGGCACGCCAAGTGGAGTTTCGCTGCTGAAGGCGTCCGACCTTCCCGACAATGCGCAGATCTGCAACTGCAACGGCGTAAGCAAGAAACAGATTGTCGAAGCCATTGAAGTGAAAGGATGCCAGACCGTCTCGAAAATCGCTGCGTGTACGCGCGCAGGGTCGGGCTGCGGCTCGTGCAAAAGTCTCGTGGCACAGATTCTAGAAGCCTGCGTGGGAGAAGTCGCCTATGACCCCAGCGAACACTACTACGTCCCCGGCGTGCCCCTTGAGAAGTCACGCCTCGTCTCGGAGATCCGCAACCGCGGCATCAAGTCGGTTAGCGAAGTCTTCGCGCAACTCGCCGACGGAAGAGAAGATCCTTCCAGCAAGGTTGGTCTCGCGTCGCTGCTGAAAACGCTGTGGCCGGATGAATATGAGGACGAACGTGACGCCCGTTTCATCAATGACCGTGTTCACGCAAATATTCAGAGGGATGGCACGTTCTCTGTCGTTCCCAGAATTTATGGCGGCGTCACTAGCGCCGACGAACTCATGCGGATTGCGCAGGTCGCCGTGAAATACAACGTTCCGATGGTCAAGCTCACGGGCGGTCAGCGAATCGACCTGTTGGGTATCCGAAAGAACGACCTTCCAAATGTGTGGAAAGAGCTGGGCATGCCCAGCGGCCATGCGTACACGAAAGCGTTTCGAACGTGCAAGAGCTGTGTAGGGACGGATTTTTGCCGGTATGGCGTCGGAGACTCCATTGATCTGGCACAAAAGATTGAGCGCCGGTTCCAGGGGGTAGAGTCACCGCACAAAATGAAGCTCGCCACTGCAGGATGTCCGCGCAATTGTTCTGAGGCGTACGTGAAGGACCTTGGCGCCGTCGCCATCGAGGGCGGCAAGTGGGAAATCTACGTCGGAGGAGCTGCGGGCGGCAGTGTCCGCAAAGGCGATCTGCTCTGCACCGTCGACACTCACGATGACGTCCTGCTCTACATGGGGCGCTTTATGCAGTACTACCGTGAGCACGGCAAGTATCTGGAACGTACTTACGGATTCCTCGAACGTGTCGGGATCGAGACTTTGCGCCAGATCCTCGTGGACGACAGCCTCGGGATCTGCGCCCGGCTGGATGCCGAGATTCAGAGGGCCGTGGACGCCTATCACGATCCCTGGCAGGAAGCGGAGATTCCGGCTTATCCCGCACAGTTCAGTGGTCCCGAGTTGGCTTACGCGCTGGAGGTCGCCGAAAATAATGGCTAAAGCGGCAGTCACAACAACCGTCAATCTGGGAAGCGTCAATGCCATCCCGCTGGGGCAGGGGCGTTGCTATGTTGTCGCCAATCAGGAAATCGCGGTCTTTCGGCAACGGGACGGAACGCTGTTCGCAACGCAGAACCGCTGTCCCCATCGACAGGGCCCGCTGGCTGAAGGCCTTGTCGGCAGCGGGCGCGTGATCTGTCCGCTGCACGCCCATCAATTCAACCTGCAAACCGGAAGCGGCGGCGAACCTGAAGAGTGCATCCGGGTTTACGGTGTGCAGGAAATCGCCGGCAACATCATCCTCAACCAATCGCAGTTTTGAGTTCTCAGTTTCGAGTTGAACGCGACATACGCTCCCTCGGTAATAAGCGATGCCAGGGTGCAATTTGTTGGCTGCAGGTGCAGTTCCCACCCGTCCTTCGGGAGCGGCGGATTCCCGGCTTCTGTCAAAGAAATGTTCAAAGGGGCCCGCGGGATTGACCGTGCTATAGTGCGGGCCGTTTCCATCAGAGTATCCGACATGAACGAGCACCCTAGAACCGATGGCCGAACTCCTTCCGGATCCGGCGTTGTGTCGGGAGCGATATTCGGCGATTACCACATCAAGACGCGAATTGGCGTTGGTGGAATGGGCGAAGTGTATCTCGCCTGGGACGCCAACCTGAAGCGTGATGTCGCGGTCAAGGCTTTACCGGACGCCTTCGCGCAGGACAGCGATCGCGTGTCTCGATTTCAGCGCGAGGCTGAAGTTCTGGCATCGCTCAATCACCCCCATATCGCGGCCATCTTCGATTTCGCCCGGTTTGACCGGACTCAATTTCTTGTCATGGAACTCGTTGAAGGCGAGACCCTTGAGGAGCGGATCGCCCGTGGTCCGATTCCGATCGAGGAATCGCTGGCGCTCGCAAAACAAATTGCAGAAGGCCTCGAAGCGGCGCACGAGAAGTCAATTATTCATCGGGACCTGAAGCCCTCGAACATCAAGATCACGCGCAGCGGAGTCAAGATTCTCGATTTCGGACTCGCCAAAGTTCGCGAGGAAAAACCTTCAGACCTATCCGGGACTCCGACCAAAATGACCGCATCGGGAATGATTGTAGGCACCGTAGCCTACATGTCGCCCGAGCAGGCGCGAGGAGCGAAGATAGACCGCCGCACGGACATCTTCGCTTTCGGCTCGGTGCTTTACGAGATGCTGGCCGGAAAGCCGGCGTTCGGCGGCGATACGCCGTCCGATCTTATTGCCGCAGTCTTAAAAACAGAGCCAGACTGGACGGCACTTACGGCGGGTCTTCATCCGAGAGTT
>DASTBJ010000235.1:0-5768 GCA_035712125.1 Terriglobia bacterium | reverse complement strand
CGGCGCGCTCATGCAAAGCGTCAAACTGCTTGTTCACATAGCGGCTGTAATTGAGTTTGGCCCACTTGTTCGATTTTTGAGGCAGCTGGCTCGAATCGAACGACTGGAAGAACACTACAGCATCATCCGGGCCTGCGCGTTCCTGTGCAAACATCTCCATGTCCGCGTAGAAATGCATCAGCGTGTCGTCATTCGTGGGGTCTCCTGAAAAGAAGACGTCGGCGATGATGGCTTTCAATTCAACTTCAACGCCAAGAGATTCAAGATCCTTCTTGACGACGGCCTGAGTATCCTGACGGAGCTTGTTGTTGGAGGTCTGAAAAAGGACCCGCATTCGTTTTCCGTTCTTCACGCGCATACCGTCGGGCCCCTTGGTCCATCCGGCCTCATCGAGGAGACGGTTTGCCCTTTCGAGGTCACGTTCCCACTTGGAATCCGGGACGTACTTGCTCGGCGCCCAAACATAAAAACTGGCGACGCTCGCGGTCTTGACGTAAAGCCGCTCGACGATTGTTTTCCGATCAATCGCAAGAGCGAAGGCCTGCCGCACCTTGATGTCGGAGAAGAAGGGGTGCGGTACTTTTACGCTCGACCTCTCGCCGTCCACTTCGGTATTGGGATCGGTGAAGTTCAGGAGAATATGCTCGATCGTGCCGCCCTGGGCTTTGACTATCGTGCCAATTCCTTCCTGTTCCATTTTCTCGAGCTGATTGCCATCGACCTGGAGGTTCCAGGCGAAATCGTACTCCCCGCTCTGCAGCACGGCGCGTGCGGCACCAGCGGCGTCTCCTCCGCCCTTGAGTTCGATTCGATCGAAGAATGGCCGGTTCTCAAGATGGTATTCAGCGTTGATCTCCGCAAGAACCAGATCGTCCGGCCGGAATTCGACAACCTTGTAGGCGCCCGTCCCCACCGGCCGCAGGTTCAGCGGTGCATTGCGAGCTTCCTTTCCCTTAAAGGGCCGCATGACGTGCGCGGGAATGAGCATCCCGTTGGAATTGCTCCAAGGGCTGGACCAATCCAGATTGGGCTCCTTAAACATCACCCGAACTTCGAGATCCCCTATCCTTTCGACGGTGCGTATACGCGTGTACGTTCCCTGAGTGATGGCGGCGGTGTTCGTGTCCGCAGCGTATTCCCAGTTGAAAACGACATCGTCGGCGCCGAATGGCTTTCCATCGTGCCATTTGACCCCGCTCTTCAACTTCCAGATCACCCACATGCCGGCGCGGTCCAGGAGGCCATTCTCGACGTTAGGGATCTCGGTGATCAGGCGTGGTACAAAGTTGGCGTCCGCATCGATGTAGAGAAGTTGCTCGTAGAACAGACTTGAGGCATCGACATCCTTGGTTCCCCGCGTCATGTGGGGATTCAGAATGCTGGGTGCCTGCCAGTACAACAGTTTCAGCTGTCCTCCGCCGCCGCGCTGTTTCGGTTCGAACGGACCGTCCGCAATGGCAGGAGCGTCTGCCCCGCTAGAATCCCCTTCGCTGCCGCATGACGCGAGCATCGACGCGACGACTCCTATGGGAATTCCCACGCGTGTCAGTGTAGCGATGAACTGCCGTCGGCCGATCCGTCCCGACTTCAGGTCTTCCAGCAGACTGCGAACGCTCCAATCCAGCATGACGTTTCCTCGTCCCCTAAAGGTTGCGAGATTCTATAACCCCTCCGAGGTCAGAAGGGGAATTTTGAAATTTCAAATTTCCTCTATCGGCTGAAGATTCTTTGCAAGAGTGACGCCTTCGCTTTGATCAGAATCTCGAGCTCGCCCCCGTCAAAGTAAATTCCGCCACACGATTTCGACGGGCAGCGATCGACGAGCACCAGGTCGCCGTACTTCTCCTCGGCCATCGTGGAGCCACACTTCGGGCACCGCATCCAATACTCTTTCTTCCTGTTCTCTGACTCGAGTTTGGCGCGGTCTGCCTCCGCCTTTTCGCGTAGTTTGGCAATCAGTTCTTGATCCTTGCGGTGAAAGTATTCGTCTTCCTTGCTGTAACCCTGGCCCTTTAAATCGTCTTTCATGAAAACCTCTCGATGCTTGGTCTGAACCGAACCTAGCATCGCGCTGGTGAACAGGTCAATGCGTTGCGCGAGAGAGATGGGTCCCCTTGTCCCCTCTAAGTTAACTTAGGGGGGCGTGAGCAATGCTTCCCCGCACAAACGCCGGTTTTCGTCTGTAACCGAAAGACTCCAAAAGGCCCATTTTTTAACAATTCGTGTCCTTGCGCTTTTGATGTCATTGCCCGACGCTGCCGTGAAGCTTAAAGGGAAGGAGCCACAAGGATGAGGTCTCTTTTCGCGGTTGCTGTTTTGCTCGTCGTCGGCGGTTCACCATTAGCCGCGCAGGTCGCTCCAAGGCCTGCTCCCAGCGCTCGGGTTACCCGGCCACCGGCTGCCCAGGGCACCGGCATTTATCTCGTGACATTTCGAACTGGCACTCCAGCGTCCGAGATGTCGGCGGTAATACGGGCAACAGGTGCACGCCTTCGCGCCGCATACGAGGCAACGAATACCGCATCGGTGGAACTCCCCGACGCGAGTGCGCTGGCAAGGTTGCGCAACGACCCGCGTGTCCTCAGTGTTTTCGAGAACCAGAAAATCTTCCTGACGTTGCAGGGCCGGGGCGGCGGTGGCGGAGGTGGTGGCGGAGGAAGCAAGCCAAAGGCACCCGAGGCCGCTTCCGCGTCTCCCGTGTCCTCAAGCCAAATCGATCTTGTGTGGACGGATGTCGCCAATAACGAAGACGGATTTGCCATCGAGCGCTGTGCCGGCCTGGGCTGCTCGAACTTCGCTGAGATACTTCGAGTCGGACCGAATGTCGCCAGCTACCGCGATTCAGCTCTTGCGGCTCAAAGCATCTACCGTTACCGTCTGCTGGCCTTCAATGCCGCCGGGTCTTCGAAGTATTCCAATATCGCTGAAGCGACGACTACGGCACCGCCACCGCCCCTTGCGCCGAGCAATCTGAATGCTGCCCCGCTTACGCATACTCAGATCGACCTGAGCTGGTCGGACAACTCGAACGATGAAACGGGCTTCCGGATAGAGCGGTGTGTGGGCCCAGGATGTGTCGACTTCACGGAAATTCCCGGCGTCGGGCCGAATGTCGTCTCGCATGGCGATGCGGGTCTGAGTGCTGAGACGGTGTATCGCTACCGCATACGAGCGTTCAGCGCTGCAGGTAATTCGCCGTACTCCAACATTGCCGAGGCCATGACACCGGCGCCACCGCCTCCGCCGCCAACGCCACCGTCAGCTCCAACGAACCTGTCCGCGGCATCGATCTCCGAGAATCAAATCGATCTGACCTGGTCGGACAATTCCAGCGATGAAGACGGATTTCGAATCGAACGTTGCATCGGCTCCGGTTGCGTCGACTTCGCAGAGATTCTTCCGGTGTTGGGCGCAAACGTTGTCAGCTTCAACAATACCGGACTGACGGCAGACACGGTCTACCGTTACCGTGTACAGGCATTCAGCGCTGCAGGAACCTCGTCTTATTCAAACGTTGCGGAGGCGACAACACTCGCACCGCCACCGCCGCCTCCCCCGCCGCCATCCGCGCCGAGTGGGCTGAACGCTGTGGCGCTTGCCTACAACCACGTCGAGTTGAACTGGCTGGACAACTCCGGAGACGAAGATGGATTCCGGATCGAGCGGTGTACGGGGACCATTGCAGCCTGTGCCAGCTTTGCGGAAATCGGCCAGGTCATCTCGGGGATAACCGCGGTCAGCGACTTCGGCCTTCTGGCACAGACGACCTACACCTATCGTATTCGGGCTTTCAATGCGAACGGGCTGTCTGCTTATTCCAATAGCGCGCAGGTCACGACTCCCGCGGCCCCTGCGAGCACGCAGGTCGTTCCTGCCGGCGTTCAGCGGATTGGCGCCGCACCCGGCTCGCTGAATTGGACAGGCACGGGGGTTGGCGTAGCGATTGTCGATACCGGTCTGGATTTCGCCCATGCGGATCTGGCGCTGCAACCCGAAGTTCCGGGCGTCAATTCCTTCAACGCTTTCGCCGTCGGCACGACGTGCCAGGACATTCACGGCCATGGAACGCACGTGGCCGGCATCGTCGGCGCGAAGAACAATCTGATCGACGTGGTTGGCGTTGCGCCCAATTCGACCGTTTACTGCGTAAACGTCTTTCAGCCGGATCCGGTTGAAGGCGTGAGCGCCACCGACGAAAGCGTCATCGCCGGTCTGAACTGGATCCTGGCGCAGGCCAATACCGTGACGCCCCGGATCAGAGTCGTCAATATGAGCCTTGGACGCGCAAAGGTGTTCGGCGACGACAACGCGAACCATCCACTGCGTCTCGCTGTGAAAGCGCTCTATAACGCCGGGATCTCCGTCGTCGTGGCAGCCGGCAACGATCCGCTGACCGAGGTGAAGGACCAGGTGCCCGCGTTCTACCCGGAAGTCCTGGCTGTAGCGAGTACGACAGCGGAAGAAGGCGTCAATGGATATACCGAAGAGTTCCCCGCTTGTGTGGGACTGCAGCCGATCAAAGCCGACAGCTCCTCGTACTTCACGACCGATGGAAGGTACACAAACGGGATCGGCGTAACGATTTCGGCTCCCGGCGGCACTCGAGAAGATCTGTTCGACTTTACGGGATCGTGCTTCCTCGAGCCGATCGGGATTCTTTCAACCCTTGCCGGCGGAGGTACGGTTGAACTCTCCGGAACCAGCATGGCCTCGCCACACGTTGCGGGCGTGATCGCTCTGATGTGGGAAAAGGAGTTGAGCCTCGGGTTGAACCTCGCACCGGAATTCGCGCGGACCAGAATTCGCAGTAACGCGATACGAAGAGGCACGGCTCCTCTGGACTCGTTACTCGAGGAATATACGTTCGATGGTGAACGCGAAGGTGTTATCTGGGCGGCGTCCGCCCTTCTCGACGCTCCTCCACCTCCGATTGACGCTGCACCGACGGTTACAATCGTCAGTCCTGCGAACAATGCCAACTTCTCGGCTGGCGCCACGATCAACTTCTCGGCAACGGCTACCGATCCGGAGGACGGAAACATCGCGGCATCGCTAGCTTGGATCTCCGACCGGGATGGTGCTATCGGCACCGGCGCAACCTTCAGCAGGACGCTGAGCAACGGGAATCACGTCATCACGGCATCGCTGGTGGATTCCGGAGGAAACACCGGAACCGCGAGCGTCGCGGTCAGCGTTGGAGCCTCTTCAACACCAACCACGATGCGGGCAGCATCAGTCACCTACTCGCTCCAGGGAACGACGCTGCACTACACCGTGAAAATGGTGAATGAGTTTGGAGGACCTGTGGCAGGCGCCTCGCTCCGCGTATCCCTTTATGAATTCATCTATACGGGCAATCTCTGGTTTTCCAACGGGGTCACCGACAGTCAGGGCAATGCCCACTTCCAGCTCCCGAACGTGGACTTCGGCTGTTATACGACCGGCGTTGAAAACGCGACGGCGGCGGGTTTGACGTGGATTAGTGGAACGCCCAGTAACAGCTATTGCCGGTTGTAGAAGCTGCACTTCAAATCCGAGATTGGACATCTCAGGATCGGACGGTCCAATTTGAGATCTGCAATTTCGGATTTGAAATGCAGGATTCGTCCAATTTCAAAATTTCTTCAAGCCTCTCCATGGTTGACCATCCTCAAACCCCTGTGCTTATAATGATCACCCAACCCTGAACGTTGGCTTTGGCCCAATTCCCGCTGCATTTTCCCCGGGCAGACTGTGTTGCTATCCGAAACTGGAGGCGTATATGGCCG
>DASTBJ010000234.1:0-6234 GCA_035712125.1 Terriglobia bacterium | reverse complement strand
GGCCAGTTCGGCACCGGTAAATCGTTAGGCGGGTAGAACATCGCCGTATAGATGCTCCGAATCTTGTTGTCCTCGATCACGAACCATTCGCTGAATGCATTACGTGGCGCAGGGGAACCCGGTCGTCTTATGAAGACGGCGAGCGCGAGCACGACGCCGGCCTCCTCATCCACGACGGGAAAGCGCCGCGCCGCAACCAACTGCACATTGAGATTCCCAAACCCCGCGGCGCAACTGCTGAGCGCCGGCTGGGCCGGCGCGGCCGGCGGAGCCGCGGGCGCGGTCTGTGCTCCCCTGCCGCCGCCTCCACGTCCACCGCGAGACCCCATCGCCGTTCCGTTCTCGACGCGATCGCAGCGTGGATCCGCCATGACAATCTCACCGTTGTGGGACGTGATGCCATCGAAGTAGCTGTTCGTAATGGCCAACAGCATCTCTCGCGACGCGCGAGCCGATTTCGGGAGAACTCTGTCCGGCGGTGGATTTGACGCGAGGCCTTCCGGATTCAGCAGGTTTGCCGGAGGCTGTCCTGGCTGCGTTGGTCCGTTCAGCCCGGGATCCGTCGCTCTGGCGATATACCACTCCGCTTCTGTGATTTTCCGGTCCTCCACGCGAACTCGCACGGTCGCAACAGCCGTAGCTGTCCCCTCTTCGACGGTTCCGTAGAATGCCGCCTGACCGCTGACGGCATCTACATAAACGCGACGAACCTTCCCCATCGCGGTAACCGTTTTCCACACACCGTTTCCGAGCCGGACAACAACAGCATTTTCCGTTTGCCTGAATCCGGCGAACAGGGGCGCTGCTGATGGTTTGTGCGTTGTAACGGCGGTCAGGTATTGGTCGAGCGTTGTTTTCAAGCAGGCACGATCGCAATCGTTGGCGGCGGCCAGGACCGATGTGCTGAAAGCGAAAACACACGCAATTCCCGTCAGGAGTCCCAGATGTCGAGTCATCGAACGACCCTCCCTGCAGCAAAGTTAAGAGCGACGGGCAGCACTATAACAACTTCGTTGGAATCTTCACAGACCGCCGCTCTTGTCGATTGCGGCCTGGAGCGCAAGAACCCTCTTCCTGGTCTCCCACGAAAACCAGCGTCGCGCGAGCGGCTCAATCATCCACGCCAGCCACCGAGGCCGGGTTCGAAACTGATAACGGAATTTCACGGTAGTCGAATCGCTGCCGGCGGAACTGAATTCCCATGTACCGCCGAAGGATTCGAGAAACCACGGGCCGCGTGTCATCTTGACGGCCGCGAGCCGCGGCGGAGTGAACGAGACATACTCCGTTTCCATGCCCCAGCCCGACCGCGCCTCACACCACGCCCGGACGCCAACGGCTGGGGCGACTGCTGCGCCAAGAAGTTCCGCACGACGAAGGAAAGGATCCCAGGACAGGCGTCGAGAGTAGTCCTGAGTAAGTGCGAAAACTTCGGCCTGGTTTGCGCTGACGACGGCGACGTGCTCAAACCTCATCGGGAGAGATATACGACGCAGGCCCCGAAACTAGCCGGCGCCATTCAAGCGCCGAATAATGCGCTCTATTGTCTCGATAAGAATGTTCAACTTCTCGTCCGTGGCTCCCTGCGCCTCGCGCAGTTCCTGAACGAAGCCTGACAGTTGCTGCACGGAGCCCGTCAGTTGCTGTACCGAGCCCGTCAGTTGCTGCACCGAGCCCGTGAGGTCGTGCATGGAGCCCCGAATTACTTCCACCGCCGTCAAGGTAGTGCGGCTCACCACGATCAGATCGCGAATTGCGGATTCGTGTTTCTCGATCAGTTCGCCCTGTTGAACCAGCAAATTTTCGAATTTGGCCAACCGTTCTTCAGAAGTCATGGATCCACCTTGTCTTCCAGGGTTGATCGCTGGCTGGGGCGAACGCCTTAGCGTGCGTTGGAGCATAGCACAAGGGCAACGCCGCAACTCCGGGCAGGCGATCTCGATCGTGTTTAGCGGCCGGTTTTCTTTTCTTCTTCGCGGGCAGCACCGAGGGTATTGACCATGGAGTAGTTTCCCTCGTGGCAGGCATATTCCAGAATCGGTCCTTCCGTCTTTTTCATTGGGATTTCGCCCGACCATGGTTTCGCAAATGATTCCGGATCGTCGATCGTGAACTGATAAAGCAGCGTCTCCGCATCCACGCGAGTAAGTCTTTCCGTCAGGCGCATGTTCTCGCCGGCGCCCCTGAAGTTCGTCTTGTTCGTAAAATTTGTCGTCTCTATAACCAGAGTTTCGCCTTCCCAGTGCCCGAGTGAATTCCCGAACATTTGCCGGACGTTACCCGGCAGCCTGGAACGCGCCGTTAACGGAATGATGCGAGCGTCGTGCATCATTTCGCTAAAAATCACGACGTAGTCCGCTGTCTGGACGATTTGGTGGTTGTTGTTGTAGCCCGCAGGAAGCATCGGCGGTCCCGGTCGTGCGATGCACCTGTCCGCAAGTGACAGGTCCTCCGGGCCGTCGGCGGGATGCAATCGCCTTGCTTCAGCGCGAGCCGCGGCCCTTTTCTGAGCATCGGGTGTCAAAGGAGGAATTCGGCCATCTGGCGGATCCACAATCAGAGAAGTCCGAAGGGTGGAGACAACTCTGGTTCCTCGATCCCACCAGAAGTCGTTATATCCCACTGCCAGGTCCGCCGCAGCATTGGCATCGCGACGATCTCCGTTGTTCCGCTCGCGCATCTGCTTCTCGAAAGCAGCGGCTTCATCGGGAGTAAAGAATGGCTTTCCCGCGAGTTCCGGCGGGCGTTCCAAAGGCGTGAGGGTTGCATTGGACCAGATGCCTTGCAAGTCCGGTGGATCGTCGTTCGTTCGGGGCAGGTTTTGACTGATTGCCGCAAGCGGGACAACCCATAGAACGGCAAGACCTACAGCGACAGTATGAAACGTTCTCATGAATTCTTTGTTTGTGCGAACGGGACCTGTTAGACGATGATGCGTGCCAACTGCTCCGCTGTCAAATTCGTGAGGGTAGCGAATGATCCGCAAAAAACTGGCGCTTTCAGTATTGCTGGCTTTCGTGATGGCGCAACCGGTTCCGCTGGCTCGGCCACAGTCGTCATCCTCAAACGAAATTGTGTTCTTTGAAGGCGCCCGGCTTATTCCCGGCAATGGCCAAAAACCTGTCGAGAACGCAGTTATGCTCGTGGAGAGGGGGATCATCACGAAGGCCGGCGCGAAAAGCAGCATCAGTGCGCCGCGACGTGCTGTGCACGTGGATCTCACCGGCAAGACGATCATGCCGACGCTGATCAACGCGCACGGCCACCCCGGGTTTCAGCACGGTCTGACCTATAGTGCGGAGAACTTCACGCGCGAAACACTGATCGAAGACATGAACCGGGCGCTCTACTTCGGTGTTGGCGCCGTGCAGTCGCAGGGCATTGAAAAGGGAGAAGTCGCCTTTCAAGTCCGTGCGGATCAGGAGGCCGGACGTTCAGGTGGCGCACGTCTCCTTGTCGCAGGGCGCGGCATAGGTGCGCCGAACGCGGGGCCCGGAGCCGCGGCCTATGCCGGCATCGCTTATGAAGTGACGACAGAAGAACAGGCAAAACGGGCGGTGCAGGAACTCGCCGCAAAAAAAGTAAACCTGATTAAGATCTGGGTGGACGACCGGAACGGCCGCGCGCCACGGCTGGCTCCGAACCTCTATCGCGCGATCATCGATGAAGGCCATCGTCATCGGCTGAGAGTTAACGCCCACGTGTTTTATCACACCGACGCCGTCGACCTCGTGAACGCGAAAATTGACGGCTTCGCCCATCTGGTCCGCGATAAGGAAATGGATGATGCACTCATCGCGGCAATCGTGAAGCGTCATGTCTATGTCATGCCGAACCTGAGTCTCGAGTGGAATACTTACGCCGAACTGCCTCACTGGCTGAAGGACGGCGATCCACTGATGACTCTTATTCAGGGATCGACTCCTCCTTCCGTCATCGCGCGGATGCGGCGTGGATACGAAGACCGTGATCCTGCGGCAATCGAGCGAACGCGCACGCAATACGCCATCCTTCAGCGAAGCCTCGCAAAGCTTGCCAGGGCCAACGCGAAGATCGTCCTTGGATCGGACACCGGCCTCCAAGATCACCTGTTCGGCATGTCGGAACAGCGCGAACTGGAGAGCATGGCAAAGGCGGGGATGACTCCGATGCAGGTCATCGTCGCCGCCACAAGCCGCGCGGCCGAATACCTGAAGCTGGACAAGATGGGAACGCTCGCAGCAGGAAAAGAGGCGAATTTCCTGGTTCTCGACGGGAATCCGCTCGACGACATCACCAACACGCAACGCATCTCGCGGATCTACATCAGAGGCGTTGAGATCAATCGCGCGACGCTTCGCTTGAACTGAAACTCAGAAGGTTTTCCACGAGGCCTCACCGATCCGGTGGATGTAACTACCGGCGAGCCCCGGGCATGGCTTCCCTGCGGAACCCGGCGGGCACTTCAAATGTTGAAGCCGGGAATGCCTGGCGGCGCGTTTCTGTGACTTCGGTAACCGTATCCACGACGCCATTGCGGAAAGACGTGCGCCGCACAGGCACCCCGGAAAACCCTTCGCCCTGAGGCGTGCCATTAACGAATGCGCTGTCTTGCATTTGAGGCATCATCGACTTCAGAAATTCCGAAAGCTGGCGAGCAGCTTCGAAATCCGCGGCGGTCAAACCGAACTCCCTGGGATCCACGGTGCAAACTTCTGTCGTCTTCTGCCCGCTCACAGTGCCTTCGTATTTGGTGCAGGTCCACTGCCCCACCTTGTCGGAGCCGGTCTGGCGGTATTCCACTTTGGGTGCAGACAGGGCCGCGGTAGGCATACCGCGGCCGCGCATCATCTGTTCCACCATTGCACGCTGCTCCGGCGGAAGGGCGCGGAGTTGTTCCTGCATTTGCGCCATTGCGGCGTCCATTTGTCCTTTCATCTGATCGAGGTCAGCCTTGGTCAGCTCCACATAGCTCTTCTTAGCGATGTTGATCAGCCGCGCAGTCTGTCTTGGCCCGTCGAAGACAAATGCCGCTTCGTCTCCGGATGAACGCGATTCGACCCGGATGTGATCCTTGTCCATCTGGATTTGAGTTGTCGTGGATTGCGCCCCATTCGTTTCCTTCTGGACGAAGAGAATGCCCTGACCTTGCGCAGACCTTACAACGCAGGAAAGTGCTATCAGTACGGTCAGGCTGTACAGGAATCGACTCATGCGCCCTCCTGAACCTTAAGATGGCAGAATCCTCTGCGGCGTATCGAGAGGAGTCGAACTCCGATTAGACTGCTACTGGTAATACGTTGCCAGTTCGCCCTTCTCGGCAGCGGTCTTTTTCGCAAGTGAAAGAATCTGATCGCGGCGCTTCAGAATGCCCTCAATCTGAGGCTTTGGAAGATATTTCCCGGTTTTCTCGGTCAGGTTTTCGAAGGTCAACCTGGTAATACCCTCGAGTAAGGAGCGGGAGAACCGCTCAAGATCCTTCGGAGACTTCAGCATCGTCTGAGGACGAAAAGCACGGGAATGGTCGATCAGAATGAGTTCCCACTCTTTGGTGATCAGAAGGTTCTGCAGATTGCGATCGGTGTTGAAGACCATATTGTCAAACAGCCGCGTCTTATACATGTGTTCATTGAACAACGTCGGATTCGTAGAGACGGCCTTGGTCTTCAGATGTTCCGCTTCCGACATCATGGATTCGACCCAGAACTGTAAAGAACCCTTGGCGCCCCTGTACGTGCGTTCGACGGTGGCGGGAACCATTCCTAGCCCGATGATCTTGTCGATCTCATAGGCCGCGATCTCCGATTTCCAGGAGTCCTGGAAGTTCATCTCGCGTCTTCCGTCGTCGTATTTCATCAGGTCCTTGTATTCATCGATGGTCTTGAACACGCCGTGGCGCGTCTGTCCATCCAGCACGAGGGTGACTTTCTTCGGAGCGGTGATGCCGACATCCATTGTCTTGACCTGGGTAAAGGCTGCCTCCCGAAGAAACTTTTCGATTTCTTCACCCTGTATGACCTGTGATGTGACCTGTGCCCCTAAGGCGGTTGCAAGCAGGAACAAAATTGAAAAATACAACACGGTTCGTAGCGTGCGCATGGGAACTCTCCCTGTGGCTTTGTAGTGGTGCTCGTACTGTTACGCGACAGATTGCGCCTCAACGGATCAAGAGTCCAGAAATTTCTGTGGAAATTTTGCTGGATTTTATTTCACGGCTGACTCAGTCTCTCTCCATGTTCAGCCGGGTTGCCCAAG
>DASTBJ010000233.1:0-13743 GCA_035712125.1 Terriglobia bacterium | reverse complement strand
GCGCTATATCGGCTCTTTGAAGGGCAAGCGGCTCGGAGACCCCCGGTGGGGTTTGTTCAGTATTCTACGTTTCGCCTCGAGCCGAGTCCTAAGGACGAAATGGACGATCACAAAATGTACTACGACGTGAAAGACTTCTGGCCACTCCTGGTTCGTGCGGGGTTCGTCCCGAGCAATATCCGTTGTTTCTCGCACAAGGTCGGACTAAACACCTGCGCGGTATGCCGCTCACAGGATCCTTCGAAACGGAATTCATGACGACGTCGGCTCGTTATTTTCTTGTGGGTGGTGCTGGGTTTATCGGGAGTCACTTCACGGACCGGTTGCTGTCCGATCCGCATGTCGAACGCGTGACTGTCTTCGACAATTTTACTTCTGGAAGGACATGGCATTACGGTCAGCATCTTGAAAATTCGCGCTTTTCCGTTGTTCGAGGCGACGTCAAAGACATCGATTTGCTGACGAGTGCAATGCGGTATCACGACGTCGTGATTCATCTGGCCTCTAATCCGGATATCGCTCGCGCTGCCATCGAGCCGGACATCGATTTCAGGGAGGGGACTCTGCTTTCGAACAATGTCGTTGAAGCCATGCGAAGGAGTGGCGCGTCGACCATTCTTTATGCGTCCGGCAGCGGCGTATACGGTGACCTGGGAGAGAAAGAGGCGCACGAAGACTATGGTCCTCTGTTACCCATCTCTACATATGGCGCAAGCAAGCTCGCCGGCGAAGGGCTGATCAGCTCTTACTCATACATGTTCGATTTGAGAGGACATGTATTCCGTTTCGGCAACGTCGTGGGACCGCGGCAAACTCATGGGGTTGGGTTCGACTTTCTCCGCCAACTGCTGAAAAATCCGCTCAAACTTCGCATTCTTGGCGACGGCACGCAGAGCAAGTCCTATATTCATGTCCGAGATGTTGTCGACGCGGTGCTGCTCACGGCCCGGCGCTCCGAGGAACGCTTCAGCGTTCACAACGTTGCAACCGGGGATTACATCACCGTAACCGAAATTGCACATCTGGCTGTCGAATGTGCCGGAGTTGATTCGTCGCGTGTGGAATTCGAATATACCGGTGGCAGCCGCGGATGGAAGGGAGATATTCCTATCGTGCGTCTCAACACAGCTCGCATTTGCAGTCTGGGGTGGAATTGCAGCGTCGGCTCCCGCGAAGCGCTTCGACAGTCGATGTTGTCGATGTTGGCCGATCTGAAAGCGGGTCGATTGTGAGAGAGAACCGTGTTGGCGACGACTGGAATCGCCATTGGCGGGATTACAGTGCGGCGGCGGAGAAGAATCCGGCGCAGAGCTATCGGAGAGAGTTGGTCTTCTCTTTACTTGGTCTGGGCGACGCCGGTAAAGATGCCCGAATCCTGGATATTGGTAGCGGGCAGGGAGATATGGCGGCAGCTATCCTTTCGCGGTTTCCGCAGGCGCAGGTTCTTGGTTTGGAGTTGTCGCGGTCCGGCGTCGAAATCTCGAAGAAGAAGGTCCCGGGGGCGCGGTTCGTGCAGCGCGATCTTCTCGACCACAGTCAGCCGGCACCGGAACTGCGCGGGTGGGCAACACATGCTGTCTGTTCCGAAGTGATCGAACATGTCGATCATCCCAGCCGATTGTTGGAGAACGCCCGTTCATACCTGGCTCAAGGTGGATTACTTGTGCTCACCGCACCGGGTGGACCAATGTCCGCTTTCGACAAGCACATTGGACACCGAAAGCACTGGATAGACTCCGAGATCGCAAGCGTGCTGGCACACGCAGGGTTTCAACCGGAGCGCATTTCCGGAGCGGGATTTCCCTTTTTTAATCTCTATCGTTGTGTTGTCATCCTGCGCGGCGCAAAGCTCATTGAAGATGTGCGGACACAGCCAGACGGCGCAGGGTCTTTCGGCGCGCGGACAGCTATGGCTGTGTTCCACCAGCTTATTCGCAAGAATTTGAATTCCACCCGACGAGGTTGGCAGATGATTGCTACGGCCCGATCCTCATGACAATGAAATCGGTGCATCGAACTGCAGCATTGGTTTTTTTTGCTGTTTTCGCACTTTACCTCGCTATGGGGCCGGTCACGACCGAGGGGCGCGGATATGTACCCGAGGAGATTGATACCGCCGAGCGGATAATGGCCATTTTCGATGCAGGGTACAAGGGTCGCGTTGTGCCGGACATGGTCTGGAACCGTCACGGAGTGATTCCCGTTCTCTTCGATATTCCGTTTGTGAAGTTCGGAAAACTCGTAACGTCCGTGGACTTTGCGATGTCGCTGTCGCCAATCTTTTTCACTGCTGCGCTCGTTACGGTGCTCTTTCTGTGGCTGCGGAAATTAACGACCCCTGGCATGAGTCTCCTTCTCACAATGACTGCGGCGTTCGGAACGATGCTTTGGCCGTACGCCTATATTGGTCTTGAGACCAAGCAATCCTTCTTTGCGTTCTTTGCGGCATATCTGGGACTGGCCAACGGGAGGATCCGCACCTGGCCTAAGCTGATTCTCTTCTCCCTAGTGAGTGGCCTGGCAATGGCAATGAAGGGGACCGGCATTATCCTGTGGCCTGCGTTTGCGTACCTGATTTACGTCCAGTTCAGCGGTGAGTCGCGTTTGCGGGCCAAGCAGTTGCTGTGCTGCGTGATCCTGACGGCGCTTCCCTGGGCAGCTGGGGAGCCCAGCAGGCGGATGTATTGGAATCCTATAGGTGGCGGGTACGCGAACCTTCGAGGATGGCTTGTTGATTCTCCTCTGCATTTTTTCGCTAATAACGTCGGTATTATCGGTTCTCCCACCAAAGGACTGCTGGTTTTTTCTCCGGTGCTTCTGATGGCGGTTTTTGCTATTTCCCGCTCGTTCGTTAAGCGACGGGATCTCACTCTGTTCGCGTTGCTGGTTACAGGGTCGACGCTTGCATTTCTCTCACTTTTGACTGCGCCTGCGGATGAGGTGTGGGGACCTCGTTATATGCACGTCGTGGTTGTGCCATTAGTTCTCTGTATCGGCGCGGCGTGGCCCGGCTTCAACTGGAAGTTCCTGTGCGTGGTGCTTGTCCTCGCGGCTATAGGCGTGTCTATTTCATTTCTCGGGGCTTTCTTCTATTACGGCTACCGGGGATTTGCGATGTTTGAGGCCGGGTTGAACACAATGGAATGGATTAATGGAGATCCGTTGTGGAACGAAATCACCTTCTACGCTCGGGCGTTTCGAAACTGGAGGAAAGGTTGTCCATCGGAGGCGTGGATGCCTAACCACGTCTGGGTATGGGAAACACCGAAAGGAGCTGCGCCCTGGAAGGCCATAGACCTCCAGCACTTCTGCACTCCCCAAATCGTGCTAATTCGGGATTGGAGCAACCCAATCGAAGGCGCCCTTCTAACCCTGTGGCGGATTTGTCTGGTTTCGTCCGTGCTCGGAGTATTGTTCCTGATCGCCGCGATATGGAGTACCAAAATGGAAGCGCGAGCTTTGCGTATGTGATGTCTACGGCTTGAACAAGTCCGCCGTTTTGAGGGGTAGCCTGTCGAAGTGAGCGGTGGACGTCAGCAGTATTCGCTCATTTCCAACAAATGTAGGATAGGCCTCCAGGTTGACTTCTTTGGCGCCAAAGTCTCTTTCATACATATCCCACCAGTTTGCCGGCCATTTTTCCCAATAGATGTCGGCGCCTTCGCTTTGCAGGAAGGCAACCTTGGTATATGGCACATCGGGATTTGTAGTGACATTTTCGGGACTTTGACCGCCGTACATCTGGATGTAATTTGCGAGCTTCTTCGAAATAAGCACTGTGTTGGAAGGTGACTTCGCAACATAGTCGGTAAACTGCTGAACGAACTTTTCCTCGTGACGCCGCAACTTAACCTGGACAGCTGCATCAATTTGCCATACGTAGCTAAATGCGAGGGGGAGGGCCAGGATTGCAACCACTGCATGTCCTGTCCGTTGCTCAAAGCATTCACTCAATAAGACAATTCCACGCGCCGCAGCGAGGCATAGCAATGGCACCATGACCATGAGATTGCGCACCAGCATGGCGGCTTGTCCGGAGAAATAGATCACCCACATCGTCACGAACCCGACGATCAGAACATTAAACGCGCGGAATTCCTTGAGGAGTGCCAGTAAGCCGACAACCGACAGGCCTGCGAAGAATATCGATATCGGCCAATACGGAGAAAACACCTGCAATGCGAAGTATTTCAGAATAGCGGAGAGGTGTGTCAGTCCCGGTTCAACCGTGTATCCAAACCATCCGGTGGCATAAACTTCCTGTTGAAACTTCAGCTCCGCAATGAAACGAAACGGGTCCAGAAGAATTCCTGGCGAGGTGACAAGGAAAACAACTGCAGTGATGCCGAGTAACCTTCCGCTGCTTCTCAGAATCGACTTAATAGTTTGCCCTTCCCGTCGTCCGGCAATTGTTGCGGCTGCCAGCACAAAAGGCACGACCAGAGCGGCCGTGTATTTGGTGCCGATCGCAAGTCCAGCGGCCGCCGCAGCCAAGGTGAACCAAACGTTTGATTTTCTGGAAAGACCCATCGCGGCGCACAACAGGGAAAGCAGGGAAAACTGAGTCATCACCACGTCGGGAGCGATCCAACGGCTGTGGTATGCGAATTCCCATGAAGCTCCGAGGACAGCGGCGGCAAGGAACGCTTCAAGCCGGCTTCGACCCATAACCAGGGCTAAGCAATACAATAAGACGACCGACAGTGCAGACAGGACGAGATAGATTCTTCGCACTTTCATTCGTACTCGATCCGAATACAGATCAGGCGAAATAGCCGCGGAGAATGCTTCCCGAGTGAATGGGTCATGGAATAGGAAGTGGCTTACCTCCGGAATCAGACCCGCCCACGTCAGCAGGTAATTTACGCCTCCATAGTTGTAAGTCGCGCCATGAGTGCCTTCGCCGCCTTGCAGGAACACGCCAGTCTGAAGCGTGTGCTTGATTGATGCAAACTTCGCGCTGGGTTCGTCCCAATGCGTGCCGAAGTCCAGGCCGTAAAAACCAATCCACAGAAAGACGATCAGAACTGGCAGCAACGGAAGCATTGATCGACGCGTGTATCCGGTAGAGGCGGAGATGGTGATATGATTCGGTCGTTCCTCACGACGCATCAAGAGCTTGCTCCATGCGGTAGAGAATATCCCAATGTTATCTGGCAAGAGAATAGCCGTAGTCCTTCCCGCGTATAACGCAGCGCGCACGCTGGAAAAGACGGTAGCCGAAATCCCGGCGGACATTGTCGACGAAATTTTGCTGGTAGACGATTTCAGCAAAGATGAAACCATCGAGGTGGCCAGGCGTCTCGGCTTGCGCGTGTTTCTACACGGCCAGAACTTTGGGTATGGACGCAATCAGAAGACATGCTATGCAGAAGCATTGCGGCTGAATGCGGACATTGTTGTAATGTTGCACCCGGACTATCAGTATCAGCCTCGCCTTGTAATGCCGATGGCGGCGCTTATCGCGTCAGGTGTGTATGACGTCGTCCTCGCTTCGCGCATCCTTGGGGGGGATGCGCGAAGCGGCGGTATGCCTTTATACAAATACGTGTCGAACCGTTTTCTGACATTCGTTCAAAACCTGCTGATCGGCGCGAAGTTGTCCGAATACCATTCCGGCTATCGCGCCTTCTCAAGCGACGTTCTTCGGTCACTTCCGCTACTTATGAACTCCGATGACTTCGTCTTCGATAACGAGATGCTCTCCCAGGTCATCTTCTTTCGGTATCGGGTGGGTGAGATCTCCTGCCCTACGAGCTATTTCCCGGAAGCTTCATCGATCAATTTCCGGCGCAGCGTGAAGTACGGATTCGGCGTCCTATGGACATCCTTGCGATTCTTTCTCCAGAGATGGCGCGTCGCCAGGTTTCGGATCTTCAACGCAGATGCGCAGGGGCTTAGCCAATACTATCGTCCGCTTGAAACGAAGGAGTCCGTTCCTGACTGATACCGGCGGCGCTTGCCTTCCCAGATCAGGGCGGTGCATAGCGCTACAATGGACAGAATCGTGACCGCAGCGCCTTGCATGAGCGAAGCGGGCCGGAATTTGAAAACGACTTGATGCTCCCCACCGGGAACGAAGATTCCGCGGAAGGCAACGTTGGAGTAGTGAATGGGAACTCGCACGCCATCGATGTACGCCTCCCAGCCCGGGTAATGCGTTTCCGAACTCGCGAGAAACCCATCCGCGTCTGACCGAACCTGCAGCGTGACTTCCTGGTTGGCATATTGGACAACTTGCGCGGTTCCATTGCCCAACGCCTGGCGGGGAGAACTTACTCCTTCGACAACGGCTATGCGCCGCGGCTCCCAAGTCTCTTGATTGACCAACTCGAGGGATTGATCTCTTCCGTTGCTTGGAACGATCTCCTCAACGAAAAAGAATCGCGGCAAGACGTTGGGATTTTCATAAAGGTAACGTCCGGGGAACGTGCGGGCAAGCGTGAACCGGGACTTGCTGAGTTCATCCTCTGTGAGAGGCTGCAAAGTCATGAGGTATCGGACGTTCATTAGAGACAATACCTTGGGCTCGACGGTCTCGATAGTACTGAGCGCCCACGGCCTGCCGCCATGCAGTCGCAGGCGAAGTCTTAACAGCCGCTCTACTGAAAGGGGATCAAAACCGTTGGCGCTCGGAACGCGAGTCAGCCAGGTCCAACTCGCCCATGCGTCGTCTCCTTTACCGTCGATGCGGTATGGAGGAAAATGCGCCTTCGTCGCCTCGCGCATCGCTGCGAGAGCAACTGGCTCTCCAAAGATGGCATTATCCAAAACGACTGAAGCTGGATCGATTTCTGCGGTATTCATGGGTCGCGTGGAACCCGTCCAGATCAAATCGGCAGCGCAGAGTAGTACGATTGCGTAGGCCCAGCGCCCCAGGAATTGAAAATTTTGGAGGCCGAATCCGCTTAATAGAGCAATGGAGAGCGAAAAAACAGGCATCCACGATGTGGGATAGTAAGGGCCACGTATGAAGTCCGGAAGCATCAAGAATGCGGCCTTGCCTAATGGCGTGTTGTCTCCGAAGATGCCAAAACCGGAAATCACAGTAAAGATGAGTATCGTAAACTTTATCCGGCTCGGCTTAACGAATAGCGCCACCACTGCCAACGCAAGGACGGGAATTCCACAATAAAGGTACGACAGCGTTATTTCATACGCTGGGTTATTGCCCGATAATGCTCCAAGCGCGTCAGGGCGGATCAGCGTTTTTAAGAGTGAAAGCGGCAATCCACCGCCGGTACCCCGCCAGGTGGAGCGCTGATGGCCGATGCCCAGAGCGGTAAGTTCGATCGTTGGGATAAGCTGGATTGCAGACAACAGGATAGCTGCTGTCCCTGCCAATATCGTCATCAAAACAACCTGAAACCCGGAACGACTAAGGAGCGCATAGAGCACCGAGAAGATTCCTGCGACCGCGAACACGGCGAGCGCAGCGGGTGCAAAACCGGCTAAGAGCGACAGTGCCAGGGTTGCCGCGAGTAAGGCGAATCGTCTGACGGTGGCCTGTTCAGCGAGAAGAATCACCCCTAGGAACACTAGAGGAAGCCACGCCGCCGTTTCAACGAAACCGATGTGTTGGGTCTGCGAGATGAAAACGAAACCTAGCTCGTAGGCAGTCGCGCTCAAAAGTGCGGCAGCACCCCGCATGCCCAGGTGGCGTGCGAGCCAGAGAGTGACCACCCCGGCAAGAAATACATGCGCGACCATCTCGATCTCGAGAGCGCGTAACATTCCGACTTGAGGTGACGGTCCGACCAGCAGAATGGTGAGAATGCGAAACGGGTAGAAGTAAGCCGGCTGGATTTGGGCGTACATCGGGCGGCCGCAGTAGGTGTTCGGATCCCACAGAGGGAGTTGGCCGTTGCGCAGCGATTCACTGGCGAAAATCGCCTGCGGCACGTGATAGAAGGGCAGATCCCACGGAATGAAGGAGTCCGAGGTAAACAGGATGGCTCGGAAGGCGAGCAGGGTAAAAAGGAGCAGAGCTAAATACGGCGCGACCCGCCCCAGTCTTTTCACCGAGAACTCCCATACGCGATCGTAGTTGAGCCTGATCGAGAGGAAGCACGAACAAGCGTGTTTCGCGAATGATTCATCAAGTAGCCGGAAGCCGCGGATGCGGATAGCGGCGGAAGCATAACACAGCCGCTGGCTCGCCCGGTTTGATGTACCAGCCCTGTTGCTGGCTATTCCGTTCTCATAGTCATTGCTTCGTTTATGCTGATGCGTCTTGGAGCATCGGGGTCTGTCCCGGAATATATGGCTACGATGTTGAAGCCTGCAGCGCTTGTTTCGATGGAGTAGACGAAGTCATCGCGGCTGGGAACCTCGATGTCCCCATCAGTCCGAAGTTCATCCAGCGATGCGTACCGAGCATTGGTCGCCCAGTACCGGCGTTGAGCGTTGGCGATAGCCATCAGGTCGTTACGCACCGCGATCATGTCAACGGTGGTTTCAGGATTGGTGCCGACCGAAGTCACGGATTGAACCTGCCGTGTATAGATGTAACCGCCGATTCCCACGACGACTATGACGGATATAAGTCCGAAAATGCGTCCCATGGGCCGAGTCTAAGAGAGTGACATTCTTGTGCAAACTCCGATCGCAGGACCTCACGCAGATTTCGCCGCGGCGTCGAGCATCCCCTCCAGTCCGAGGAACGCTGATATATGCATGCCCAGCGACTTCTCGAGGAACAGTTCCGTGGTTCGCACGTCAAGCTGCCGGATGTTTTGGCCCCGAGATATCCCCGAATGATGCTTTGCCGATAGCGCACAAGCTGACGTAACATGAGCAGCCCGCCATATAGTCCGAGCATCATGTTGCGGGATTGCGTGCTGCCTTAAGCTAGGAGGTCCGTGATCTTGCCGCCCATTAGAGGATGAACCACTGTGGGTCCCTGGGGGCAAGCAGTTGTGACGCGAGACCGTTTCTTAGCGTCCTTCTTTGTACGGACTAGAGTTGATATTGTTTCGCGGGTGAACCGCCGTGAAGATTAAGGATATTCGCGCCACGACCGTTACAGTTCCCCTTGAAGCCCCCCTGCGCCATGCCAATGGGGTTCACTGGGGACGCTTCGTTCGGACCATTGTGGAAGTCGAGACCGACACCGGGCTGATCGGTCTCGGCGAGATGGGGGGTGGCGGCGAATCAGCAGAAGTTGTATTTCGCGCGATGAAATCCTATCTGGTCGGCCATGATCCTGCGCGTCTTGAGCAGATGCGCTTCCTCATCGCTAATCCCACCGCATCGCTCTACAACAACCGTACTCAGGTGCTGGCCGCGCTTGAGTTTGCCTGCCTCGATATTCTAGGGCAGGCGTGGGGAGTGCCTGTTTCAGAGATTCTTGGCGGACGGGTGCGAGACCGGGTGCAGTTTGCTTCGTATTGTTTCTACCGATATCCCAATCCTAAAGATGGAACCGCTGAAGTGCGTACCATCGAGCAGATGGTACAGCATGCCCGTAACTTGAAAGCGAAATACGGTTTTACCACTCACAAAGTGAAAGGCGGGGTTTTTCACCCCGACTACGACCTCGAAACCTATCGGGCTCTGGCCGCAGCCTTACCCCAGGATTCGTTTCGAATTGATCCCAACGCCGTTTGGTCCACCGAACAGGCTATCCGGTTCGGTCAGGCAATCGAGGGTTTGCGGAACGACTATCTGGAAGATCCCGTTTTTGGGTTGAACGGGATGCGTCGCACAAGGGAGATGGTCCGCATCCCGCTGGCAACGAATACTGTAGTCGTGAACTTCGAACAGTTGGCCGCGAACGCGCTCACCACTGCCGTCGATGTGATACTCCTGGACACGACATTCTGGGGAGGTATTCGCAGCTGTGCGAAGGCTGCGGCGATTTGTGACGCGTTTCAACTTGGCGTCGCCGTCCACTCTTCTGGAGAACTGGGGATACAGCTTGCGACCATGCTGCATCTCGGAGCCGTTCTGCCGAATCTGACTTTCGCTGCTGATGCTCACTATCATCATCTGACTGACGACATCATCCAGGGCGGCCTGATGCGATATGAGAATGGAAGCATTAAGGTACCCACGGGCCCCGGCCTGGGCGTGAAGCTCGATCGCGAAAAGGTTCGAGAGTACGCTGAGCTGTATAAGAGGCTCGGCGGCTATGCTTACGATCAGGACCCGGCTCGCCCCGGGTGGACGCCGTTGATTCCGAACGATCGATGGGCCGATCCTAATGACCATCGCATTGTTCCAATACCTCATTAAGGTAATGACGAACGTTCTGGATATAACCGATCGCGTTGTCGTCGCTGTTGGCGCAACCTCGGGGCTTGGCCGTGCGATTGCTATCGGACTCGCACGGCATGGCGCGATTGTCGTGCCGTCGGGCCGTCGTGAAGAAGAGCTGTCCACGCTGTGTCGTGAGATCGACCCGACGGGGAACCGGACACTCTGTAAGACGACGGACGTCCGCGATCGACACTCGATCGACGCCCTGCGGGATGCGGTTCTGGGCAGGTTTGACCGCATCGATGTCCTGCTCAACGCAGCGGGAGTGACTCTTAAGCAGCCCACGGTCAGCATCTCCGAAGAGCAATGGGACGCCCTTATGAACACCAATGTCACGGGGGTCCTGCGCGCGTGTCAGTCCTTCTACGAACCGCTGAAAAGCAGTGGGCGAGGCAGGGTGATCAACATCGCATCGCTCGGTTCATTCCTTGCCTTTCACCAGGTTGCAGCATACGCGGCCGCGAAAACTGCAGTGTTGTCGTTGACCCGAAGCCTCGCGTGCGAATGGGCGAACGATGGAATCTGTGTTAACGCGATTGTTCCCGGCGTGTTTCCAACCGAACTCAACAGGAAGCTGATCATGGGAACTCCGCGAGGAAAAGAGATTCTGCTGCGCACTCCGATGAGCCGATTTGGTAAACCCGAAGAACTGATCGGCGTGGCCATTCTGCTTGCTTCGGATGGCGCGAGTTTTCTGACCGGTCAGAGCATTGCTGTGGACGGCGGTTACCTGGTATCGGGAGTGAATCAGTGAATTTCGGAGGAGTCATGCAAAGGGTGCTGACATTGATTCTGTTGCTTCTGCTTCCAACCCTTGCCCTGGCAGAGAGTGGCTACGAGGCGTGGTTACGATATGCGCCGCTTGAGGAGTCGTCCGCGCGCCGCTACCGGGATTTCCCGGCAGTCGTTGTGTCGTTGGGCACGGAAGCTCCAGTTCAAAGCGCGCGTGAAGAACTGGTACGTGGCGTTCGCGGAATGCTGAAACGGCAGTTGAGGGTGGAGTCGCGGGTTCCTTCCGAACCGGCGATTGTCATCGGAACGCTCACGCAGGTCCGGCAGGCTCTCCCGGATTCAATTCCGGCGGGGAGCGTTGAGGTTGACGGTTTCTGGCTGAAGACTGTCCGCAACAATGGGAACCGCTTCATTGTTATCACGGGCCAGAACGATCGAGGGGTTCTCTATGGTTCGTTCTCCCTGCTTCGCAAGATCGCCTTCGGTGAGCCCGTTGCTGAGCTAGATCACAAGGAAAATCCTTATTCTCCGATCCGCTGGATCAATCACTGGGAAAACCTCGATGGTTCGATTGAACGGGGATACGGAGGTCGATCCATCTTCTGGGAGAACGGGCGAGCCCGACAGGATCTCAGTCGAGTTTCCGATTATGGACGCCTGCTCGCTTCGCTCGGTATTAGTGGGTGCTCTATCAATAACGTGAATGCGGATCCACGCGTTATCTCCACGGAGTTTCTGCCGGAAATTGCTCGTGTGGCGGATGCTCTCCGGCCCTGGGGTGTCAAGGTTGTACTTGCAGTGGATTTCGGCAGTCCCCGCACAGTCGGCGGATTGACGACGTTCGATCCTCTCGATCCAGCAGTGATAGCTTTCTGGAAAAACAAAGTCGATGAGATTTATCGGGCAGTGCCTGACCTTGGAGGATTGGTTCTGAAGGCGGACTCTGAGGGACGTATTGGTCCATCCGCGGTCGGCCGAACCCATGCCGACGCTGCCAACCTGATCGCACGTGCGTTAAAACCGCACGGAGGGTACTTCTTTTATCGGGGCTTCGTTTACGACAACAGGATGGACTGGCGAAACCTCAAGAACGATCGAGCGCGTGCCGCAAACGACAACTTCAAGAATCTGGATGGCAAATTCGACGATAACGCCCTCATCCAGATCAAGAACGGCCCGATCGATTTTCAGGTCCGCGAGCCGGCGTCGCCCTTGTTTGGAAATCTCGAGAAAACAAACCAGGTAATCGAACTCCAGATCACACAGGAATACATGGGACAGGCACGTCACACCGTATTTCTCGTGCCGATGTGGAAAGAGGTTCTCGATTTCGACATGCGCGCGCGACCAGGAACGGCAACTCCGGTGAAGGCTCTCGTATCCGGCAAGACTTTCGGGCGTCCGCTGGGTGGCTTCATCGGCGTCTCGAATGTCGGCCTCGATGACAACTGGTACGGCAACCACATGTCTCAGGCGAATCTCTACGGATTTGGCCGACTCGCCTGGAATCCCGATCTGACTTCCAGCCAGATCGTCGACGAATGGACACGATTGACCTTTGGTAACGACCAGAAAGTGATGGAGACGATTGCGAACATCCAGCTGAGTTCGTGGCGAACCTACGAAAACTACACGGGACCACTGGGGTTGCAAACGTTGACCGATATCGTCGGCAATCATTATGGAGTCGCCGTAGAAGCGTCGGAGCGCAACGGCTGGGGGCAGTGGCATCGTGCCGATGAGAAAGGCGTCGGTATGGATCGCAGTGTGGCAACAGGTACAGGATTCGCGGGCCAGTTCCGTCCCGAAGTTGCGAGAATCTATGAAACCATTGAGAACACCCCCGATGACTTGCTTCTGTTCATGCATCACGTCCCGTACACACAGAAATTGAAGTCCGGTAAGACTGTCATCCAGTTTATTTACGACTCTCACTACGATGGCGCGGACGCTGTCGAGAAGTACGTCAGCGACTGGAAGTCCCTGAAGGGTCGGATAGACGATCGTCGTTACGGCGAAGTACTACAGCAATTGAGCTATCAGGCGGGGCAGGCCGTCGTCTGGCGTGATGCGGTGGCCGGATGGTTTTACAAGATGTCGAAGATTCCGGACGCTCGAGGGCGCGTCGGAAATTATCCTGGTCGACTGGAAGCAGAATCCGCTGTGCTCTCGGGATACCGTGTTCTGGGCGTCACGCCCTTCGAGGCTGCATCGGGCGAAAAAGCTGTGGAATGCACGGCGGGCAGCACGTGCAGCGCCAATTTCAAATTTGATGGGCAGTCGGGTTGGTACGACATCACCGTGCGCTATTTCGATGTGAACAATGGTGTCGCGCGGTACCGCGTGCGTGTTGGCGGTCGGTTGGTCGCCGAGTGGACAGGCACAGACCGTGTACCGAGCCGGCGCGTTGATAGCGGCTCATCCGCGCGACGCATTATCGAAGGAATTGCATTGCGGCCGGGTGACCAGATTCAGATTGAAGGCCTCCCGGACAGCGGTGAGACAGCCGCCCTGGATTACATCGAGATTCGCGCTGCCGCGAATTAGAACGTAGAGTCTCGGCTACCTCTGTACTTTTCCGGACCCTCCGTCCATCAACAGCGTATTCACTTCTTCGACGGTGGAGCGGCTGAAGTCACCGGGAATGGAATGTTTCAGTACTGCCGTAGCAGAGGCGAATTCCAGCGCATCCTGCAGTGTTGACAGCTTTATCAGGCCATAGATCAGTCCGGCATCAAAGGCGTCGCCTCC
>DASTBJ010000232.1:0-11158 GCA_035712125.1 Terriglobia bacterium | reverse complement strand
ATCTGGGTCTGCGGTCCTTGACACCGTCGCGTGATCGCTCTGCTCGTTTGTTCACATGAGAGCCGGATGCGGGAAATCTGCACGTCCGGTTCGACGAGGGGCCCGCGACTTGCTCGCGGGCCTACTCTACAGGTTTCCGTTCGTCCGATTTCCGATTTCTTCTTTGTCAGCAGAATCCATTTCCATGGCCTGAGATGTGATCTCGATGAATTGCATGGTTCGGTATGATGTGAATACATGGGCCTGGATGAGTACAAGAAGAAGCGGCGGTTCAATGAGACGCCAGAGCCTGAAGGCCGGTCAAGAAGACTGCTGTTCGTTTTGAAACACTAGTGTAGTGTCCCCGAAATAACTGCGCATATTCATTCCTCGCGTTTTTGACGGCGGCGAGGCCGCGCAGGAGCTCAACCACGATTGCAACCATTGCGTGAAGGAATCACGCACGCCGCTTGACCTCGCAAAGCGATCATGTCATATGTGTGCGCGCATCGTCTTGAGGCGCGTATGGCAATAGGCATTGGATCGTCGGTCGGATCGTACCAGATCACTGCACGAATTGGCGTCGGCGGCATGGGAGAGGTGTACCGCGCACTGGATGGAAAGCTGAAGCGCGATGTCGCCATCAAGTGTCTGCCGGACAGCTTTGCAAAGGATCCCGAGCGGATCGCGCGGATGCAGCGCGAAGCCGAAGTCCTGGCGTCGTTGAATCACGCGCACATCGCCGCAATCTATGACCTTCAGCAGATTGAAGGCGCGCGGTTTCTGGTGCTGGAACTGGTCGAAGGCGAGACGATAGCCGATCGGTTGCAGCGCGGCCCGATCCCGTTGAGGGAAGCCGTGGAGATCGCGAAGCAGATTGCCGAGGCTCTTGAAGCGGCTCACGAGAAGGGAGTGATGCATCGCGATCTGAAGCCCGCCAATATCAAGATCAACCCGGACGGTCAGGTCAAGGTGCTCGACTTCGGTCTGGCGAAAATCCTGGATCAACCCCTCTCGCAGGCGCATATCTCGGATTCTCCGACAAAGACAGCCGGCACGCTCGGCGGCGTCATTCTCGGAACGGCGGCGTACATGAGCCCGGAGCAGGCGCGGGGACAGGAAGCCGGACGCATTTCCGATATCTGGGCGTTTGGGTGCGTGCTGTTCGAGATGTTGACCGGGCGCCGGGCATTTCAAGGGGAAACGGTCACCGACCTCCTGGGGGCTGTCCTGAAAGACGAGCCGGACCTGGCGTTGCTCCCGAAGGAGACGCCTCCCAGTGTCCGCAAGCTGCTCGGGCGTTGTCTCCAGAAAGACCGCAAGCGCCGGCTGCACGACATGGCGGATGCGCGCATCGAGCTCGAGGATGTGCTGGGAGAGAAGGGCCCCGATGCGGAAATTCCCACTCGCAACAATGCGTCCCGTTTGGCGTGGGCCATCGCGGTGTTGGCGATTGCCGTGGCCGCAGGTCTCGCGTTCTATTCGAAAGCCACCCCCGATCAAGCGGAAACGCGTGTCGAGATCAACACGCCGCAGATCGATAGGTCTAACCTTGCCGACTTTGCGATATCCCCTGACGGGCGCAAGCTCGTATTCGTAGTTTCCGACGGGAACAAAAGGCAACTCTGGCTGCGTTCGCTGGATTCGACCGATGCGCAGCTTATGGCCGGAACCGACGGAGCCATCCTGCCGTTTTGGTCGCCTCGCAGCGACTCGATAGGGTTCTTCGCAGACGGCAAGCTGAAGCGCATCGATATCAACGGGGCGGTTCAAACGTTGGCCGATGCAATTGTCGGCGGCAGACTTGGCGGATCATGGAGCCCGACTGGCGACATCATTTTCAACGGAGCTCCCGGGTATCCCCTGTATCGAGTCTCGGAGAAGGGCGGGGAGCGTACGCCAGTGACGCGCGTCGCCGCGCCGAGACAGGGAAACCATTCACGTCCCCAGTTTTTGCCGGACGGACGCCGCTTTCTTCTCTTCGTCGATGCCGGCAACCCGGAAGATCGCGGGGTCTATATCGGTTCGCTGGATTCTCCAGAAGTCCGACTATTGTTCGCTGCCAACTCGCCGGCGGTTTTTACGCCGCCCGATCGCCTCATGTTTCTGCAGCAAGGGACGCTCTTCGTCCGGCGTTTCGATCCGGAGAACGGGGAACTTGACGCGGAGCCCCTGGTAGTCGCCCAGCGTGTGGCTGCAGTTTCTGCTTCGTGGACCGATGTCGTGGCCTACAGAACGCTGCCTGAAGGATCAGCGAAACCGGTTCAGATCGCCTGGTACGACCGCTCCGGCAAACCGCTTGGTCTGGTGACTGAGAGTGTCCTCAGTCCGGAACTGTCGCCCGATGGCGCCCACCTGGCCTTCTACCGCGGAGGCACCGGGATCAACTTCGACGTTTGGACACTGGACCTGGTGAGCCGCAGAGAGTCGCGTATAACAACGGATCCTACAAGCGACGGCTTTCCCACTTGGTCTCCCGACAGTCGACAAATCCTTTTCTCGTCGAAACAAGGGCGCGAACTGCACGTCCGGCTGGCCAGCGGCGGCGGCGCAGAACGAACGTTGTTCGAATCCCCGGAGGTTTTACACCCCTCCGATTGGTCGCCAGATGGCCGGTTCATTCTTATTCAACGCGGACGTGTATCCCGGCGCGACCTGTATGCGCTTTCGCTGTCCAATGACGGCACGGTGCAGGGGGAGCCGATTCCAGTCATGTCGAACGCGGCCTTCGAAGAACGCGATGCCAAGTTTTCGCCAGACGGTCGTTGGATCGCCTACCAGTCTAACGACACAGGGCGATTTGAAATCTATATCGTGCCCTTTCCCTCACTCGACAGCAAAGTTCCCATCAGCTCGGGCGGCGGCGTTATGGCGCGATGGCGGCAAGACGGCAGGGAGTTGTTCTACCTGAGCCCGGACGGCAAATTGATGTCCGTGGCGATCACGCTTTCCGCGGATGGAAAGACCCTGAAGGCCGGCGCAGCCGCCGCTCTGTTTCAGACCGAAGCACTCACCCTGGAGCCATCACCCGACATCAACGGTCATAATTATGAAGTTTCCCGCGATGGCAAACGCTTCTTGCTGTATACGCGCGGTGAAGACTCGATCACCTCACCCATAACGCTGATCCAGAACTGGACGCCATTCGCGAAATAGACTTCCCTACTCGGTGCTGCCGCGCGGGACAGAGAAATCGGGGTCAGGCACCTCGATTTCACGAAGGAGTGTAGCGATGCAGGCGACACGGAAACCATCATGGGGCCGGACGACATCGTCGTGATCTCCCCGAACACGCCGCACGAGGCGCACGCTCTCGAAGATACGGTTGTCATCGATATCTTCAGCCCGCCACGGGAAGACTTCCTTACTGACAAGCCGCCGGCGTACTTGCAGTAACTCTCGCGGACGTCACACCACCAGGAGGTCTTTCAATTCGCTGGGTGGCTGGCTTGCTCGCCAGTACTATCTACGCATGATCATGCGCGAGCGCCGAACACTGCACTTCCTGAAGGTTTTCTTCTCAATCAGTCTTTTCCTCGCAGCACCGGCGGCGTCACGTGCCGCACAGCAATCCGGGCAACCGGAGCTTGAATTTCAGGCGGGGCATGCGAATGTGATCTGGGCTGTCGCCGTAAGCCCGAACAGTCGACTGGTGGCAACGGCGGGTTTGGATTACACAATAAAGCTCTGGAATCTTCCTGAAGGACGCCTGTGGCGAACGCTGCAAGCGCCAGACGTCCTTGTTTGCGCGTTGATCGCGCAACTTTGATTCACCCGGCGTTGCCTGGGAAGTCGCCCCAGTTGACCGATTCAACCTTCCCCGACGGCATCACTCCCCATGTCGCATGCTTGTGCAGGCGAAAGTAGTAGTGATCGTAGGCCATGAGCTCGCCGTCGTCTTCCATTTCGGTAACACGGTCCGGCGCACCAAACGCTCTCACGAAATCCTCATACGACTCGAGATCCTCGAACCGGCGGCTCAACGACGCGCTATACAGCGCGAGCCCAACGACTAATCCGTCCTTGATTTTGAAACTTGCGCCTTCGGGCAAATGAAGGATGCCATTCGAGTAGATCACGCTATCAATCACTTCCGACAGCGGGATTTGTCTGCCCGTGCCATCGAAAAACTGCGGACCCGCCTCACGCGTCTTTCGGTAAGTACGCACGATCGGCGAATTCGTGACGTCGACGATGCGCTCCCTGGGAACATAGCGCGAGGCTGTGCCGATATGGACGCCCGCAATGCTGAGGCTTTCAATCGACACCGTTAGCGAGCACACAAGATCACGATTTGTCAGGAGGTCAGTCACGATGGATTTCAGAGTGTTGCGCACTCCGCACCCGTTGACAAGGTCGGAAAAGAGCCCTTTATGAGGGCTCGATGAGAATCCTGAGCGCGCGAGTGAACCCTCCTTGCTTCATGATTGCCACCTTCGCCACCACCTTCTTCGCAGTGTCTCTTCACGCGCAGACCTTCGTCTACAGCGGGCGAGAGTACAAGAGAGTTGGGCGGAGCTATGGGCAGCTGCGAACGATGGATCTTAAGACAGGCACGCAAACGCAGCTCACGACCTCAGACCGTGACCACAACACTCCCTGGTGCTCGCCGGATGGCAGCTACATCCTCTTTACAGTCCCCGACGAACAATGGATCTTCAAATTCGACCGTCGCACGAAGACTGAGTCGCGAGAAATCCCACTGACCGAAGAGTTGTTCGCGTTCGTTGGAATGTTGAAAGCAATCGTCTTCTTGTGCAACATCGCGGCGGCATACTGGAGGTCCTTGACCTTAAAACGAATCGCAGCGTTAGAAAATTTCCGCGTCTTTCTTCCCAGGGACGATAGTCGGGATAAGCGGGGTACCTGTAGTAGAAATCCCGTCGGGCGGCGCGGCAGGGAATGTCGCATATGGAAGCTTATGATCAGGGCCGCTCAGGAACGGGCAATTTCTCGGGTTATACAGAGATGGCTCCTTCTGTTTTCGAGTTGTCTTCTCTTCGTAGGAGATCAGCCCAAGCGGGTTCTCAGTCCGCGGCAGGCTAGTCGAAACAAGAGTCTCTCGATTGCAATAAAAACACTTCTGATGGTCCCGGCGGTCTCGTCTGGAAACCAAACAGTCCGACCACATGCGGTGCAATCGACAACCATGATCTATTCTCCTGTTCTCCCGAACCAGCGGCTCCTCAGTCCTTATAAGCGAGAATTCCTGCCTTGCGGTTGCAACTCCCTCAAAAAATCGCGCAGATCTCGGAAAATGCAGGCCTCCACTCGTGTGATGCATCCAACTCAAAGGATCGAACGGAGACCGCCGCTGCACGATGTTGGCGGGTTTGAGATCGCGATGAACGATTCCTTTTTCGTGCGAGTGCTTCCTTAGTGCGATGCGTTTGCAGGTTTCCGGGCCGTCACATAGAGATGATTGGCCAGGACGTGGGCGTTGGGCGATTTGTTGAGGACGATGTCGATGTATTTGAGCGGCGCCATCAGCCATCCGGCCGCGCCGACGACGATGCGGTTGAACCATCGGACAGGCGCGATACCGCCATGCACCGGAAAGATGAGCTTCGCGTAGTAGGTAAGAAACGTGAGGATCGTCGTCGTGGGCCCGGTCCGGATGCCGATCCGAACATCATCGTAACCGGCAAACAGTTTCATCAGCCCCTCACGTGAAAATCGCGAGTAGTCCGTTGGATAGCCATGATAGGGATGGCAAAACGGAACGACAGCCTGCACCTCGCCTTGGGGTTTCAACACGCGAAGCATCTCGGACACGACCTGCTCCGAATCCGGTACATGTTCGAGCAGCGCCAGGCATGCGATGCTGTCACAACAATTCGATCGAAAAGGCAGCCGTGCCGCGTTGGCGAGCAGGTCTACGCCCCGGACCGGAACGAGGTCCAGATTGACGAAGCCGGGCAGGTCCAGGCCTGCCCCTCCCAGCCAAAGACTGAGGGACCCTTTCGGCTGCGGCAACGGCGGCGCGAGCGGGTTCACATATACCGGTTCCGGAGGATAGAGCTTGCGCAGCAGGGACTCCCGGTGCCGCTTCGTTGTTCGCCGGGTGTACTGCTCTTTCATCGATATGCCGTCGTCCCGCGACAGCACCTCGCGAAAGCGGATCTGATCCTCCGGCGTCATGAGTATCGGGACGCCGGAGGGACTTGCCCCATAACGCGCCGCGCAAGCCTCGCACACCAGGTGCTCCAGCTCACCGGCGAGCGGCCCGCCACACCGAACGCAGCACAAGAATTGGCGCCAGATCTTCAACAGTCACTCCTGGCTTCCACGACATTCCCTGCCGCTCCGCCCGAGCGATTCTACTACCGGTACCCCGCCTATCCCGATTATCGTCATCTGCCGCTCACTCTAATGAGACGTTTGACGGCTCCCGCGGTTGCTCCGGCCCCGAATCCGATAACAAGGAAGATCTCCTGCGCTTTCGGCACAAGCGTGGTCAGGTGACCCAGCATGCGCTGCAGTCGCATGTCGGCAGGGTCGCTCGACTGCTGGGTGTGCTGAACAAAAACTCTCCGTCGGCTCTGGTGTTGTCGAGGCTGGCTGCAAAACTGTTATCGGACGCAGACTCAAGATGTCCGGCATGTTCTGGACTGTCCGCGGCTCCAACGCCCTCATCGCCCTCCAGCAACCGCATTAGCGGCAAATTCGTCGACTATTGGGAATCCCGTGCCGCCTGAGTTCTACAACCATGTCGCGCACCCGGCTGCACCTCTCAGGCTCCAACCAAAGTGCATGATTCGGTATGATGTCAGTGCATGGGCCTGGATGAGTACAAGAAGAAGCGGCGGTTCAACGAGACGCCAGAGCCTGAAGGCACGGTCAAGAAGACTGCCGGCAACAGCTTCGTAATTCAGAAACATCGCGCGACACGCTTGCATTACGACTTCCGCCTGGAAATGGAGGGCGTGCTCCGTTCCTGGGCCGTTCCGAAGGGCCCGTCGTTCAACCCCGCCGACAAACGTCTTGCTGTCCTGACTGAAGATCACCCGATGGATTACGGTGGTTTTGAAGGCGTCATCCCGAAGGGAAACTACGGCGCCGGAAAGGTCATCGTCTGGGATAACGGCACCTACGAGATGGTCGATCCTGATACCCCGGAGAAGGGATGGGCGAAGGGAAAGCTTCACTTCATCCTCAATGGACAGAAACTTCACGGCGAGTGGGTGCTGGTGCGCGGGTCACGCAATCCGAAGGAGTGGATCTTCTTCAAGGTGCGCGACGCGTATGCGAGCGCCGAAGGAGACGTCGTCGAAGACAGACCTGAATCCGTCCTTTCCGGGAATCTCGTCGAGGAAGTCGGCGAGCCGGGTAAAAAAAAACCTCAAAAGGCACCCGTCACTGGTTCACACCCGTCGAAAGCGAACTTGAACGTTTTGGCATGAAAGCGGCCGGCACGACGCCGATGCCCAGGCAGATCGAACCGATGCTGGCGACCCTGGTTTCCAAACCATTCGACAGTCCGGATTGGCTGTTCGAGTTGAAGATGGACGGCATCCGCGCGCTCGTGATCAAGGATGGCGACCATCTCGAGATGAAGACGCGCAACGACCGTCCACTGACTCAGCGTTTTCCCACCCTGGCGGCTGCGCTCAAAGAATTGTCCGGAGACGCCGTCATTCTCGATGGAGAGATCGTCGCGCTCGACTCTGAAGGGCATTCGCACTTTGAACGTATTCAGCCGCGCATTCATCTGACGCGCGCCCGTGACATCGCGGAGGCCGACGAACGGATTCCCGTCCATTTCTATGCGTTCGATTTGTTGTATCTGAACGGTTTTGACCTGACGCACTTTCCGCTCGAGCAAAGGAAATCCGTTCTACGGAAGCTGATTCCGACGAATGGTGGCTGGGTTCGTTATAACGATCATATTGAAGAACGCGGCATCGACTTCTTCAAGGCGGTATCTGCACGGCAGCTCGAGGGTATCGTCGCGAAACATCGCGAAAGCCCGTACCAGCAGACGCGCTCGCGTTACTGGCTGAAGATCAAGACCCAGCACACCGATCACTTCGTCATTGGGGGATTCACGCCGCCCGAAGGTTCGCGCAAATATTTCGGGGCACTTTTGCTGGGCCTTTACAATAAAGACGGCCAGTTGATCCACGTGGGCAGGGCGGGAGGCGGGTTCGACGACGCGACCTTAAAAGACATCTGGAAAAAGCTCGAACCTCTGATCATCGCGAAGTCTCCCTTCAAGGAGATTCCGAAAGAGATCCGCCGATCAACCTGGGTCCAGCCGAAACTCGTTTGTGAAGTTCGTTTCGGCGAGTGGACCAGCGCGAAACAGCTCCGTGCGCCGATCTTTCAAGGTCTGCGAGACGACATCGATGCTTCAGACTGCACCTTCGAAGACTCCATACCGGAGAAGAAAACTGCGCCTGCTGAAATCGTCACCCGGGTCGAACTCACCAATCAGGACAAGATTTACTGGCCGGAAGACGGGTTCACCAAAGGCGATCTCATCCGTTTCTACGACCGGATTGCGTCCGTGCTTGTGCCGCATCTCCAGGACCGGCCGCTGGTGTTTGATCGCTATCCGGATGGGATTCACGGGCAGCATTTCTATCAGAAGGATGCGCACGACTACACTCCGGACTGGGTTCGCACACAGGAAATCTGGTCGCCTGATGTCGAACGGCATATCCGCTACTTCATCGGTGCAGACCGTGACCAGTTGCTCTATATCGCCAACATGGGAGCCATTGCGCAGAACCCGTGGAGCTCGCGTGTGCAGTTTATCGAACGTCCGGATTTTGTGATTTTCGACCTCGATCCCGTCGACGCTGAATACGCGGTGGTTCAAAAAGTCGCGCTGGTTCTCAAAACTATTCTGGATGAACTCCATCTGCGTGTTTACCCGAAGACGTCCGGTGCTTCCGGGATCCATGTATATCTCCCCATCCTGGAAAATAGATTCACTTATGAAGACGTGCGGGTATTCGCGGAGGCGATCGCGCGTGTAGTGGTACAGAGCGTGCCCGAGATTGCCACGGTAGAGCGCGTCGTCCGTAAACGAAAGCCTGGGATGGTGTATGTGGATTTTCTTCAGAACGTGAAGGGCAAGACTGTCGCGTCGGTTTATTCGCCACGAGCCGTTGTCGGCGCCTGTGTCTCCACGCCTCTTAAGTGGGAGGAGTTCGGAAAGCCGCTGGACCCCCGTGACTACACGATCTTCAATGTGTTTAAGCGCATCGAAAAGTTCGGTGATCTGTTTGCGCCGGTTCTCACGGATCGGCAGGACATCTCGGGTTTCTTGAAAGCACTCCGGAAGTGACTCCGATATAATTCACGTTCCCATGACCGACGACGTTTCCCAATACCGTCCAGACTTTAACGCCGGTGAGTGGTCCGCGCGGGATCTGCACTTCCTGGAAGCGTTTGCTACCAACCCACGCGGCATCATCTCTGTTCTGCACAACCTCCCTCCTGAGATCACGGGGGCCCTGTGCTCGCGCGCTTCACGCGCGTCAGGATCGTTGCTGGACGTGCTTCTGAAGGAATACCTCTACCCGATCGTGAACGGGGACGATCCAGAAGTCGCGAAGGAACTGGAAGGCACTGTCCAGTTTTTAAAGGAACACGGCTTTAACAACATCCTCAATAATCAGCGCGCTCAGGCCTTTTATTCGAAGTGGCTGTCGCAATACGGAGACGATTCGATTGCCCAGATAACGGGTACCCACGTCCTGGTGTGGGGAATCTCACAGGTAGCGATGAAGTTCATCGAAGATCAGCGCGTTGGGCTGGAGCCCATCGAAAAGTCGACGCGCTACGTCAACTTCGGGGAGAAGGTCGGCGGCCGTTACCTGTACTACATTCCCCGCCCCGACCTCGAACGATGCGGAATGCTGTCCGAGTACATGAAGGTGATGGACCACCTCTTCGACACGTACGTGTCGCTGCTCGAGCCGCTTCAGGTGTGGTTGAAGGCAAACTTCAGCGAGAAAGACAGTGTCCTCGAGAAAAAAGCGTTCGATACGCTGCGTGGCCTGTTGCCCATGTCCACTCTCGGCCAGGTGGCATTCCGGGGTAATGCGCAGGCGTTCGAGTACCTGATCAACCGGACCGCAAAGCATTCTCTCGGGGAGTTGCGGTGGTTCTCGGCGGAATTGAAGCGGGAGCTGGATAAAGAGATCCCGTCGCTGCTGCTCCGTGTATCGGATGACAAATCACACGAGTACCAGAATTATCTCAATCGCAGATATGAGAATGTACGAAAGCTCGTGCCGCCCCGAGTCGCGCCTGCTCATGGTGCAGAAGTGCGGCTTGTTGAATTCGATCCGGACTCTGAATTGAAAATCCTCGCCGGAATTCTTTTCCAGCAATCGCACGGAACCTGGGACCAGGCGCTGGAGCGCGCGCGCGGTTTCTCGACAGCACAGCGTCGTGAGGTTTTCGACGCCTACGTGCCTGGACGGAAGGGTCGCTGGTACAAGGTCGGACGAGCCTTCGAGAACGCGTATATGCGGTTCGAGATCGTGATGGACGCGGGATCCTATAGGGACCTTCACCGGCATCGCATGATGACGCAGGAACGCCAGCTGTTTTCGCCCCACCATGGATTCACGACGCCGACAGAACTTGCCGATTCGGGCCTGTCGTCCCCCTTCCAGGAGGCGATCGAACGCGCTGCCGGTCTTTTTCGAAAGCTCGAAGGGGTCGATTGCGATCTGGCGCAATACGCAGTGCCGCTGGCGTCGCGTATGCGGTTCTATCAGTGGCAGAACTTCCGTCAGCTCTTCTGGGAGGCGGAACTCCGAACGGTTTCGCAAGGGCACCCGGATTATCGATTCATTGAGCATGAGAAATACCGCCTGATTCAGGAGAAGTTTCCTCTGATCGCGAGTTACATGCTCGTCGATACCGCGGACTACGCCATTGCGAGAAGAGGAACAGAGGAGAGAATCCTGGAGAAGGAGAAGAAGATCGTCGAAGGATTGAGGTCTAAGAAATTTTGAAATCGCTCTGAAGAAGAAGAAATCGGAAATCGGACGAACGGAAACCTCAAATCCGAAATTTCAAAAACTCAAATCGGACTCAGGGTCAAAGCAGGTCCGATTTGAGTTTTTGAAATTTCGGATTTGAGGTTTCCGTTCGTCCGATTTCCGATTTCTTCTTCTTCAGAGCGATTTCAAAATTTCTTAGACCTCAATCCTTC
>DASTBJ010000231.1:0-8766 GCA_035712125.1 Terriglobia bacterium | reverse complement strand
CGCGTGGTGCTGCAGCAGGGCCTGGGGACGGATACAAGCACGCCAGGCGCGGAATTTACCGGCGTGCTGGCGGCTCCAATCGTGATCGATGGAAAAACCGTCCTGCCGGAAGGGGCGGCGGTGTCGGGCAGGGTTGTCGACGTGAAGAAGGCGGGCCGCGTCAAAGGACGCGCTACGCTGAGCCTGGCGCTGATTGCCGTTGAGCACGACGGGAAGAGCGTTCCCATCGAAACACGAACCTTTGTTGGCGTGGCGAAAGATAACAAGAAACGCGACGCCGCCGTTATCGGAGGAGGCGCCGGAGTGGGCGCCGTCATTGGCGCAATCGCGGGTGGAGGCAAAGGAGCCGCGACCGGCGCTGCGATCGGAGGAGCAGGCGGAACCGGAGCTGTTCTCGCAACGCGCGGCGACGACCTGCATTATCCGCCGGAAAGCCGGCTGAATTTTGTTTTGTCCAAACCGGTCGATCTGTAGGCCAAATTTGAGGGATCGATTTGAATCTGAAAATGAGAGGAGATTAGCGGAATGTTGAGATTGTTCGTCGGAAACATACCGCATGCATGCGGTGAAGCAGAATTACGACAATGGCTTGAGGAGCAGGGTCATTCGGTGTCGTTTGCCCAGGTGATCCGCGATCGCGTTACGGGCCATTCCCGTGGATTCGGCTTCGTGGAAATACAAGACGCCACGGATTTGAAATCGACCGTGGAACGCCTCAACGGCCAGCGTCTCTCCGGTCGCGTCCTTACCGTCAATGCGGCAACACCCCGTACACCCGGTGGGGCCAACCAACATCCTTCCTAAAAAACCGCCGTCGTCATCCGTGGAGTTTCTCCACGGATGACGACGGGCATTCCCTCCGGCCAGCGCCTGCTGATCACAGTAAACCCATTGAAAATAAATGATTATTAGTCAGGTCTATTACGCTGGAAGCTGGTGTGCAATGAACGGTCGCGGAGGTATCGATACATGATTGCACCTAAGATACTCGGCGCTGGAGTGGTCGGACTGGCGATGTGGATGGGGTACCAGACTTATGCCGACCGGTCTTCACAAAACGCGACGGACACGCGACTGGCAGCTATCGAGAGCCAATTGCAGAGCATGCGTGAAACGGATGCTGCCAAAATCGCCGAAATATCCTCGTTGCTGGACGCGGTTCAGAGCCGCGTTGGCGTCACTGCGACAGACCTGGCAAATGCTCAAAGGGCTGCGGCCAATGCCCGCAAGGAGCAGGCGCGCACGGAGACGGCCCTGCGTCAGGCCCTGGATGAACAGGCCAGGACTGTAAGTTCCATTCGCGACGAGTCGGATGCGAAGCTTGCAGCCGTTCGACAGGAAACGACGTCACAGTTTGGTGAAGTGACCGGTCAGGTCTCTACGGTGAAGACCGATCTGGAAACCACCAAGTCAGATCTTGCGGCAAACCGCCGGGAAATGGGCGACATTCGCGACTCTCTCGGACGTCAGATTGCGCGCAATGCCGACGAGCTTGCGGTTTTGAAGCGGCGCGGCGAGCGTGACTACTTCGAGTTCGACATCAGAAAGTCGAAAGAGATGGAACGGGTTGCCGGCATCCGCCTGCAGCTGAACAAAGCAGATGTAAAGGCGAAGAAGTACGACTTAACGCTTCAGGTTGATGACAGCAAGCTCCAAAAGAAGGGCCAGCTCTTGAACGAGCCGATTCAGATAATGGTGGGAAAAGAGAGAATCCGCTATGAGCTGATTGTCAACGTGATCGACAAGGACCGTATTCGTGGCTATATCAGCACACCGAAAGACAGCGCCGGTGGCAACACCGCCGCCCTGCAGCAGTAAGTATTGACCGACTCCGCCGTTTAACCTTCCAGGTCGAACGCTCCTCAAACCCGTACGGGAGAGGAGCGTTTCCGCGCTTGCTTGAGGCAAGAGAGCACGCGATGATGTTGGAAATTGGATAAGTACAACAGTCCTCGGGGAAGCCGAACATCGGGGGTGGTTGTCCTTATCCAATGTCCACAACATCATCGCGTGCTCGTGAACCGGAATCGCACCTGCAGCCCTGCGCCGAAGTCGGGGCTTCCGTCCGTCAAACCCAGGAAAGCGTTCGGGCTGACCGTTGTCGTGCCGATGCGAAACGTCACGATTCCCACCAGGTCCGTAGGGTCGGAATTGCCAGGGATGATGGATCGCCTCCAGTCGAGGAGGCCGCTGACGCTTACGGCATCCGACAGCATTTTCCCTACACCGATACTCGCCATTCCACGATCGCGTAGATTCAGGCCGGGTACTTTGCCGACAAACGTGTAACCGGCATCGCCAAACAGAAAGGCCGGCCCGAGGTCCTTGTCGACTTCAATTCCAACGGTGAAGTCGGCTTTTCCCGTGCCCAACCCGCGTTCGGCGTCGGCGGTCGGAATCTTTAGCCTGAAGAATGGACTAAGGCCGGGAGCGGATGTTCGGGCACCGCGATCTTCGACAAGAAACAAGCGTGCTTGAACGATCGTGTCCCCGGCACCGGTTTCTCTGAATGGCCTGATGTCATCACCGATGGGAGTGGGGACACCATCGATGAGCGCGACCCCGCCTGGGGCGCTAAGTCGCGCAACCGATGTAGTTACGCCGAGTTCATACCGCGCGGCTGTATAGCGAAATCCTATGGGGAAATAGACGGCGCGAGAGATTTCCGTGGTTCCGAAGTCACCCTGGTCGTAGCCCGCGCCAACGGTGAAAGACATCCGGGCTGGAGTCTGTTGTTGGCTCCAGCCCGGATGGGCGACGAAGAAAAGCAGGAAACCAGTCAGGAACGAAAGGTGCCGAGCCATCAGCGTCGGCCGGGGGCACCCCGCTCAGGTCTTTCGGGTCGTTCAGGTTTCTCTATCCGGCCAAGCCGCTCGATCCGTTCATGGCCCAGACGCCTGCCATGGGGTTCGACTTCCGGCTTTCCAGGTCGTTCGGGGCGTCCGTTGTTCCGTATCTCATACTTTTCGTGCCCGCCCTGATACTTTGTGACTGTGCTGAGACCATCGACGGTGGCTTCGATCTTCATTTCCTTGAGCCCGGGAATCGTGCTGAGCTGGGCCATCAACGCTTCGCGTTCCTCGGCTGTGAGATTGAGACCCTCGATCTTCAGTTCGCGTCCCGCGAGCTTGAGCGAGAAGGGCTCGCCATCGATAGTTCCCTCGAGCCTGAGCTTGCTGTGCGGCAGGTCGAGGAGGGGGATAAGGGCCGGAAGATTCTGGGGTGAATCCAGGCTTGTAAAGAAGTCGCCCTGGGTTCCCGTAAGGACAAGTCCTTCGGCGCGCAGGTCGAAATTCTTCGTTCCGTCGAGCAAACCGTTGTCCGGGGTCTCCGGAGTTCCGTAAAGCTTGTCGAGGAGGGCCTGCCAGTCAGGGTTATTGAGGTTAATTATCGCCTTTGCGTCCGTCGGTGCGTTTGCCGTGACAGCCCCGGAGGGCGTATCCTCGGCAAACGCACCAGAGGAGGGAAGCGCGACGATTACCGAGACAAGGAGCCAGATGATTGATCTGGTAACCTTCATTGGTAACACTCCTTTCATCCTTGGTGCGTTCCCGTAATCTATCACGTCAGTCCATATTTAGCGATTGGCGGCAGAAGCTCCTTCCGTCGAAGGCGTCATCACGGTCAGGGTTACCGAGCGGTTCTGTTCCCGCCCTTCCTTGGAGTCATTCGGTGCGACCGGCTTGTCCGCGCCAAAGCTGATCTCCTCGATCCGGTAGACCGGAACCGCTTTATCTACTGCCAGATAGCGCTTCACAGTCTCCACTCGCCGTTCGCCGAGCCGGATGTTGTAGGTCTTGTCACCGGTATTGTCGGTATGACCTTCCAGCACAAGGATAGCGTCCGGATTGGTTTGGATGGCCTGGGCCACTTCATCCAGTGCTGCCTTGCCCTCGTCCGTCAGGTTTGCGCTGTCGAACTTGAACAAGACGCTCTTCTGGCTGCTCATCTTGAGGTTGTTCCGATTCTGGAACCTCTGATCGAGCGCCGTCAGGTTGCGGTTCGTGCCCTCGGCCGTCGTTCGGACGCCGGTGACCTGACCCGTCAGATCCGTCCTTACCGTGTTGATGCTCTGCGTCGTCTTGGTATCCAGGTCCGTTACCTTTGTATCGACACCCGCGACTTTCTGATCGACCTGAGTGACGCGCTGATCGACCGCTGAAACTCGGGTATTTACCTGGTTTACGCTGTCCTGAGTCTCTTTCACCTGGGCGTTGGTCGCATCGATCTTGGCGCTGTAATCCGCCTTGAGAGCGTCCGACGACGCCTTAACCTCATTACGCGTGAACTTCCGTGTCGAAAGACATCCGGAGGAAACACCTGCAAGAACAACCGAAACCGAAAGAGCTAATACACCAGTCTGTAAACGTTGCATATAACACCTCCCTCTCTGTCGTCTGCCCGTGCAAGTGCAAGACCAACAGCCGGCTAACGGCTAACATGGCCAAAATACGGGGGATTTTTGCAGTTCGCGAAGGGGGGCTCCTCTCCGAAAAGGGGCTTGATCAAGGAATATTTCCTTGAATCGCGCATTGTCCGTCTTCTCAAGGTGTTGAAAGCGAGGGGCTCAGGCCTACTGGCGTATCTATTGCTAAGAGAGGATAAAGGACCGAGTTTTGTTTTTACCCTCACACAAGACTGCTTGCTTTTTTGTCACCCTGTTAGGATCGGGGCGATTTAACAGGAGAAGGAGTGTTCACAATGTGGACCAGACGGACATGGATTAGTTTGATGTTCCTTTGTGCGTTCATGCTTTCTGCGGGTACTGCGACAGCTCAATCCGGCTTTGGAATTCGGGCGGGAGCGTCCGCCGATCCGGATCAGTTCTATTTCGGAGCGCACATGGATGTGACAGAAGTCGTTGAGCGGTTGTGGTTCCGCCCGAATGCCGAATTAGGCGTCGGGGATGGACTGACACTGTTCTCACTCAACGGCGAATTCGTTTACGACATAAAGATCAGGTCTCAGCGTTGGGTTCCCTACGTCGGTGGCGGGCCCGCGTTCCTGGTCGGATCCTTTCGTAATCCCACCGGAGGACGAGATACGGAAACCGGTGGAGGCTTCAACTTTGTCGGTGGCGTTCGTCAGCGCAAGGGTCTCATGGGCGAGATCAAGATCGGTGCGTTTGACAGTCCCGAATTCAAAATTGGAGTGGGCTGGACCTGGTAATCCTGCGGAATAGGCCAGATTTGCCCTGGAGTGGGGATCTGGCCTTACCCACCCGCCCGACTTAACCGCACTCTGCGCAGCCTTGTAAACAGTCCCAATTCCAGCTTAGACTTAGGAGTTTTTATAAACGCTGGGAGGTTGACTGCGTGGCGCGAGCTAGACTGACGCGTTCGGAACTGAAATCCCGGGACGAGATTACCTCAACATTGGAGCGTCTGACCGAGACGGCGATAACCCGTAAAAACGAGGTCTTCGTCGCGGCGGCCATTGTGCTTGCCGTGCTTGGCGCGTTCTTTGGATGGCGGTATTTCTCGAACAGCCGCAATGCTGCGGCTCAGAAAGAACTTTCAAACGTTATCTTGGCGTTTCATGACCCGGGGGCAAAAGCCGAGAAAGAACGCTTCGAAAAAACCATCCTTGCCGCTCAAAAGGCGATGGCGGATCATCCGTCGTCCTCGGCGGCGTCTCTCGCCCAATACTACCTGGCGCTGAGTCAGGACGGTCTTGGGGACATGCCGAACGCTGTAAAGAACCTTGAGGAAGTCATCGGCCGCGGGGATGTTGATACGAAGCCCGTAGCGCAGTTCGCTCTTGCCGGCGTTTACAAACGTAATGGCGACTTTCAAAAGGCGATCGCTGTTTTGAAGCAGCTCGAATCATCGGGTGGTTATTCGAAGGCGGCGGTCTCGTATGAACTCGGTACCGTTGCCGAGGCTGCGAACCAAAAAGACGTCGCTCAGGCGGCCTACTCAAAAGTAATTACGGATTCTGTCGATTCGCCGTTCCGGACCGATGCGGAATCTGCACTGAAGCGCATGGGACTTCCCGTGCCGGTTCCAGCTCCGCCCCAGGTTGAAGTGAAGTAAATCGGGAACACGATGTCTCAGTACTTTGTAGATCTCAAGGATCTGGACCAGAAAGTTTCCCTCGAAGGGTCATTCGATCCGGGCGTGATTGATTTCGGCGGCGATATCCGTCAGGTTGGGCCCCTTGCATGGTCCGCCACGGCTGAGAGGGTTGGAGAGGAGATTCGTGTCGCAGGCAGTCTGTCAACTACCCTTGAAATGGGTTGCTCGCGCTGTCTGGAACCCGCATCGACCGAAATTCAAAAAGCTTTTGATCTGTTTTTCCGGGAAAGCGATGAGGACCTGTACGACGAAGATGAGGTCGAGCTGAGCGAAGAGGACACTCGAACCGCGTTCTTCAATGGAACGCAGCTGGCGATCGGCGACGTTCTGCGTGAACAGGTGTTTCTGGCGCTTCCCATGAAAGTGCTGTGCAGGGTAGACTGCAAAGGCCTGTGTCCCGTGTGCGGCACGAATCGGAACCAGAACACCTGCGGATGTTCCGTTGAAGTATTCAGTCCTCATATGGAGAAGTTGCTCGAAATAAAGCGGAAGCTTGAAGGCGAGCGGAGTTCATAAAGATGCCAAATCCGAAACGAAGACATTCCAAAGGCCGCCGCGACCGGCGGCGTGCTCACGACAGTCTGACGGCACGGTCGTTCGCCGAGTGCGCAAATTGCCACGAACTGAGGCTGCCCCATCGCGCCTGCCCGCATTGTGGCTATTACAAGGACCGCGAAGTCATTGAAGTCGCGGAAGAGTAGTCAGCCCCGTTTCTCATGATCAAGATCGCCGTCGATGCCATGGGCTCAGACCATGGCCCCGGTGTTGAAGTGGAAGGTGCGGTCCAGGCCGCTTCGCAGCTGGGAGTACCTATCGTGCTGGTGGGACAGGAGTCGCTCGTGCGCCCATTGCTCGACAGGCACGAGACCTCCAATCTGCCGATCGAAATCGTGCATGCCAGCGAAGTCGTGACGATGGAGGATTCCGCCACCACCGCAGTCCGGCGCAAAAAGGACTCATCTATCCGCGTCTGTGAAACGATGATGCGCGATGGCAAGGTTTCCGGCGTCGTTAGCGCGGGAAACACGGGAGCGGTGATGGCGACCGCGAAGTTTGTCGTGGGTACGCTTCCCGTTGTGGATCGCCCCGCGTTGTCAACCGTGCTTCCAACGCAGAAAGGGAAGCCGTGCATTCTGCTCGATGTGGGTGCGAACGTGGACTGCAAGCCGCTTCACCTGGAGCAGTTCGCCATTATGGGCGACATTTACTCGAGGGCGATCTTTGGAATTCGCCGGCCCCGCGTCGGGTTGTTGTCGATCGGCGAAGAAGACTCAAAAGGGAACGAGCTGACCAAAGAAGCTTTCAAATCGCTGCGTCATGCGCCCATTAACTTCATAGGCAATGTTGAAGGGCGGGATATCTTCAAGGGTGACGTCGATGTCATCGTTTGCGACGGGTTTACCGGAAACGTCGCACTGAAGCTGAGCGAGGGCCTGTTTGAGACCTTTATTGCCATGCTCGGGCAGGAGCTTCACCGCACTCTCTCTGCAAAAGTCGGCGCGATCTTCGCTCAGAACGCCTTCCGCGCGTTCAAGCGCCGGCTCGATTACTCGGAGTTTGGCGGAGCGCCGCTGCTCGGGATCAAAGGGATCTCGATTGTTTGTCACGGCCGGTCCAACGCCAACGCCATCAAGAATGCCATCCGCGTCGCCAGTGAGTTCTGCAAGCACAACGTCAATGAGGTTATTGAAAAAGAATTCATGAAGCTCGGGCTGACACGGAGCGCAGGAGCGTAACTGCCTTAGATGAAAACGGCATTTATTTTTCCGGGTCAGGGAGCTCAGTACTCCGGAATGGGGCGGGAGTTGTTTGAAAATCATCCGGAGGCACGTGAAACCTTCGAGGAAGCGGATCGTGTTCTCGGATTCTCTTTGTCCTCGCTGTGCTTCAATGGTCCCGAAGACGATCTCAAGATTACCGAGAACACGCAGCCTGCGATCCTTACCGTTTCGATTGCCGCGTACCGTGTTCTCGCGTCGAAAGGTCTCCAACCTGAGGTCGTCGCAGGTCATAGCCTCGGAGAATATTCCGCGCTTGTTGCCGCCGGCGCGATTCGATTTGCCGACGCGGTAGCGCTTGTGCGCCGGAGAGGGCGTTACATGCAGGAAGCGGTTCCGGCCGGAGTTGGCGCCATGGCGGCGTTGCTGGGGATTGAACTTCCCACGGTTCAGACGGTGTGTGAACGGGCCGCGCAGGGACAGGTTGTGTCTCCCGCAAACCTGAATTCTCTAACGCAGATCGTCATTGCAGGTCATCAGGAAGCTGTCGAACGAGCGGTGTCGCTCGCAAAGGAAAGCGGTGCGAAACGCGCCATCATGCTTCAGGTCAGCGCGCCGTTTCATTGCTCGCTGCTGAAGCCGGCCGAAGACCGCCTGGGGCCGGAACTGGATGTGTGCACCTTCGAAGATCCGCGCTCTCCGGTCGTGACCAACGTCGATGCACGGCCCGTCAACACTGCCGATGCAGCGCGCGATGCATTGAAGAGACAGGTTTCACGCCCGGTGCGCTGGCAGGAAAGTGTGCAAGCCATGCTCGATGAAGGCGTGAATACTTTTGTCGAACTGGGCCCTGGATAGGTGCTTTGTGGACTGGTCCGCGCGGTCGACAAAGCAGCACTCACGTTCAATGTTGAAGACCAGAACTCGCTGGAAAATGCTTTTAACGGACTCCTATAATCAGCAATTTGCCT
>DASTBJ010000230.1:0-17452 GCA_035712125.1 Terriglobia bacterium | reverse complement strand
AATCAAGTTTTCGGGCGTGGTGACCGAGTTCACATGGGCGAATCCCCATGTCTATATCCGGATGGACGCGCCAGACAAAGCCTCGGGCAAGACACGGAATTGGCTTATCGAGTGCGCGAATCCCGGCATCCTCAATCGTGTGGGCTGGCGTTTCAATATGGTGAAGCACGGGGATACGATTACGGTCATCGTCGCGCCATTGCGCAACGGAGAACCTGCGGCACTTCTCAAGCAAATCCAGCTGAAAGACGGGACGAAGTACTCCAATGGCGGTCCGGCGGGCCCGGCCACGATCGAGTAGCGGGCTGCTCTTTTCATTGGGAGGAGAACACGGATGAGTTTATGGAAATGTCTCGTCGGACGTAACGCCGTCACGAATTTGATTTGCGGCATGCTTGTGTGCGCAAGCAATGCCGCGTTCGCACAATCTGGCGCGCCCGTGGTTCGCGGCCTCAATGGATCCTGGGAAGCCTATCCACAGCGCGCTGCCGGCCTGGGTTCCACCAGCAAAGGGTCTCTTCCACCACCCGCGCCGGTTCCGGAGCCTCCGCTTAAACCCGAACATCTGGCCACGTGGAAAGCCGATCAGTCGCGCGCCGCCGAACTGACACGTAAAGGACTCCCTCCGGTCAGCAACGGCATGGCCTGCCTACCCGAGGGTATGCCTGGCATGATGCAGGCGACGTTCCCGATGGAAGTGCTTGAGTCCCCCGGACAGGTAACGATTATTCAGGAAGCGTATAACCAGGTTCGCCGAATCTACCTTAATGAGAAGTTGATGGCGCCCGAAGATGCCGAGCCCCGTTTTTCCGGGCACTCGGTGGGGAACTGGGAAGGGAATACTCTGGTGGTCAGAACGGTCGGCGTCAAGGATAAGGTGCGGTTCCGCAACGTGCCTCACTCTATGAATATGCGGATCACCGAGCGCATTCGCCTCGTGAATAACGAGTTTATGGAGAATCAGGTGACGGTCGAAGATCCGGAGTATCTGACGAAACCCTGGACGTGGACCTTCATGTACAAGCGCTGGCCGGATTACAAGATTCAAGAGTACGTTTGCGAAGATAACCGGTACTTTGAAGACCCCGCGCTCGGCTATCAGCGTCTTCGCGTGCAGTGAGAGGAGATCGGGGGCGGACCGGTTCTTACCATTTTCTTTGAAGGGGTGCTAAAGCGCAGAATCTGAAATCGGACGATTCCCGCATCTCAAATCCGAGATTGGAAAACTTAGATCGGACCACTCAATCCCGGCCAGTCCGATTTGAGTTTTTCAATCTCGGATTTGAGATGCGGGAATCGTCCGATTTCAGATTCTGCGCTTTAGCCCGATTTCTGGCGACAAATGGAAACAACGGGTCTGACCAGATCTGACCCCGATTTTATCGAGGTGTTGTGTGCAGAAATCCTTTATCGGGTTAATCGTGTTGAGTGCCGCCGTGTCGCTTTCCGCGCAAACGCCGCCGTCTGCGTCACAGGCGTTGGATCGCGCTGTCGGAGCGCTTGGCGGGCGGCAGGTGATTCTTGCCGTCCGGTCGATCAAGATCGAAGGTTATGGTCAGACGGCGTACCAGAATGGCGGGGGTAACATCTCGACCTCGCCTACCGCGCCCCAGAAGTGGATAGACATTCCCGAATACGAGAAGATCATCGACCTCGAGCACTGGCGCATGCGTGTGCGACAGCGGCAACGCAACCACTTCGTCTTCGCGTCGGTTGATGGCTATCTCGGCAGAAACATCGCAACAGCAGTGCTGGATGGCGACATTGCCTACAACATCGGCGCAGACGGCCGGGCCACACGCGCCTCGAACGCGACGGCTGCGGCGCGCCGCATCGAACTGCTCACGCACCCCGTTGCACTGATTCGCGCAATCCTGGACCAACGTGCCCGAGTGAGCAACATGCGCCGACAGGGCAATCTCGACCTCATGGACGTGATGACGACGCAGAATGACAAGCTGGTACTCGCGATCCACAGGTCCTCGGGACTGCCGGCATCCGTAAGCTGGGTCGCGCGAAACGAAAATCTCGGGGATCTCACTTTCGAGATGCAGTTTACCGGGTATCTGCCGGTCAAGGGCGTGATGCTTCCCAACGGCTTCAACACGGTGATCGACTTCCGTAACATTTCCCAGAACAAACTCTACATAGATGCCAATACGATCGACGGCCAGATCGCGGACTTGACGGCGCCTGCGGATGTACGCTCGGCCGTCGTCGCGACGCCGGCGCCTCCGGTCGCCGAGGCCACTCCGGTCGCCAGGGGCGTCTGGCTCCTGAATGGCCGCGGCGGTGCGAATTCAATCCTGTTTGAATTCACCGATCACCTGACATTGTTTGAGCTGCCGTCCAGCCAGGCATGGGCACGCGCATTGATCGATAAGGCGCAGGCAACGGTTCCCGGGAAGCGGGTGACGGAGGTCATCATTTCGCATCACCATTTCGATCACACGGGCGGCCTTCGTCAGGCGATCGCTTCGGGGTTAACGATCATCACCCACAAGGACAGCGAGGGACTCTACCGCGAAATCGCCGCGCGCAAGTCGACGGTCGATCCGGACGCCATCGGCGCGTTTCCGAAAGCGCTGAAGTTTCGCGGCGTCGATGACCGGCTGCAGCTTAAGGACTCGCTGATGACCGTGGACATTTATCACACAATCTCCAACAGCCACATGGCTGAAGGGCTGTTCGCACACGTGCCGCAGGAACGCCTCCTGGTGCAGGGCGATTTCTTTGACATCAGCTGGGAGATCTACTGGTGGCAGGACACATACATGGACAACGTGCGTCACCGAAACCTGCAGGTGGATCGGGATGTTCCGGTTCACGGCCGCGTGCTTCCGCTTCAGGAGGTGCTGGACGCTATCCGCCGGCAGACCCGCGCTGCCCAGGATCTCTGCGCAAAGCTTGCAGCGGCTTCGTCTTTTCCGCCGGGTTGCCCGGTGAAAACACCATGACGGCAAGGGCATCTATGGTTTATAAGGGGTCCGTCAAACCCCGGAGGCGCTAATGGCTAGATTCCCTCGCTGGTCCGTCGGATTACTCGCGCTCCTCATTATGGCCGCCGTCGTGCAGGCCCGGCAGACCTTGCAGCGGAGTGGTGAGCCGCAGACCCACAAGAGTCCACTCGAGCAGTTGCAGCGTTTGGAGGGAAGGGACACGCACCTTCATGTCGATGAAGTGCGACTTCGCAGCGATGGTCTGCTGTTGCAGTGCAGCTATACCTTCGGCGTCGTCGATGCAAAAAATGCGGAAAGCATGCGCTATCTTTCCCAGAACCTCAGGCACCAGATTCCGAACGACAACCGTTCGCCAGGTTGCATTCATCTGGCGTGGGACGGCGACATTGTCTACACGACGCATCGGGGTAACATTCGCAATCCCGCGTTTCTGACCGCATGGGACATCACGAATCGGGAAGCGCCCCTGCAACTTCCGGTGATACAGGAACCCGGCGTCAGCTATGAGGGAGTGGATGTCGCAAACGGCAATATCTTTGTCGGTCTTCATGAGAAGGGATTGGGCGTGTATCGTCGCGACGCCACCAACAAGATTGCGCGTATCGGCGCGGCAGAGGGCTTCTCGAATGCCTGGGGCATCAGTGCGCGAGGTGACGTCGTGTTCGTTGCCGACGGCGTGGGAGGACTGGTGACGGTCGACGCGAAGGACGCCGCTAAACCGCGGATCCTCGGACGTGTCGAGACGGGCGGACAGGCCCGCGGCGTCGTCGTCAATGGGGATATGGCTTACGTGGCTTCAGGATCTGCCGGGTTGGTGGTCGTGGACGTCTCGAACCTTTCCAGGCCCCGGGTTATCGGTAAAGCCGCAATGCCGGGAACTGCTCTGCGCGTCGATTACTCGGATGGACGCGTGTTTGTCGCCGCCTGGAACGATGCGCGAGTCTACGACGTAACACAGCCCCAATCGCCCCGTTTCATTGGAGCTGCGCGCCTTACACGAGCTCTTGATCGGACTGACGCGGACCGACCGGCAGTAACCTCACGGATTCTCGGGATTGCCGCCAGGGGCAACGATGTTTTCGTGGGCAACTGGCACGTGCTGCACTCCTTCCGCCTGTATCCCGATCGCCGGGCGCCGAGCATGCGCCTTCCCGAGTCGACGAGTCTGTTGGATTTCGGCCCCGTGGCTGCGGGTAAGAGCAAGACGATCACGTTGCCCATCATGAATCAAGGAACCGCGCCGCTGCGATTGCTGAACGTAAGCATTGCCAGCACCGTCTTCAAAGTGGCAGCAGGGAACGCCGTGATTCCTGCCGGTGCCTCAGCAGAACTCTCCCTTACATACTCTCCCGCGGGAGCCGAGCCGAGCACCGGCTATCTCCAGATTGACTCCGACGACCCTTCGGCTCCTTCACGACGAGTGCTCGTCGCCGGTAATCGACCCGGGTTGGGAGTCGGTTCGACACTGCCGGAAACGTCGGGCCTTCTCTTCGATGGCACCACGTGGTCTTCGGCACAGGCCAAGGGCAAAGTTCTCCTTCTGACTTACTTCGCCACGTTCTGCCCGGTTTGCGGCAACCAGCTTCCGGATCTCGAGGCGCGATTCTGGCAAAAGTATAAGGACCGCGGACTCGTGATGATTTCGCTTAACGCCCACGACACCACGGAGCGTATGGGCGAAGTCGATCAATATGCTGACCATCTGCGCGTCACATTTCCTCTCGGTCTCGAGCAGACGCGAACCTATGCGGCGCTAACCCAGAACTTTGCGGGACTCAATCCGTTCCCGGTGGATGTCGTCGTCGGCAAGGACGGCAGGATTGAGTACATCGCCCGTGAGTACGATCCTGAAGCGCTGGTTCAGGTGATCGAAAGGCTGCTCGCGCAATAGCCTCAACCTTGACAAGAAAAACGCCTGACGATTCAACAAGCATTGGCGATAATACTCGTTCGCAATGAATCCGCTTCTTGGCCGTCTGCACCCCTATCCCTTTGAGCGTTTGAAGCAACTCTTCGCCACCGTAACGCCAAATCCAACCTACGGGCACATCAGCCTGGGTATTGGTGAACCACGGCATCCTACGCCACAGCTCATCCTGGACGCGTTGGCGAGCGCCACAAAAGAGCTGGCGATGTACCCCTTGACGGTTGGATCTCCGGCCTTCCGCCAGGCGTGCGCGCGATGGGTCGAGCGGCGCTACGGCGTGAAACTTGATCCGGCCCGTCAGATACTGCCGGTCAACGGGTCGCGCGAAGGTCTATTCGCCTTCGCACAAACTGTGGTCGACCCCCGCGATAGTAGTGCCGTCGTCATCTGTCCGAATCCGTTTTATCAGATTTATGAGGGAGCCGCGCTGCTGGCCGGCGCGACACCGTACTATGCGCCCAGTGATCCGGCTCGGAACTTCAACATTGATTGGGACGCGATTGACAACAGCGTGTGGGCGCGGACACAACTGGTCTACGTATGCTCGCCCGGAAATCCAACCGGTGCCGTCATGCCGATGGCCGACTGGGAAAAGCTCTTCGAGTTGAGCGGCCGTCACGGGTTCGTGATCGCGAGCGACGAGTGCTACAGCGAAATTTACTTTCGCGACGAACCTCCGCTCGGTGGGCTGGAAGCGGCGGCTCGTCTTGGCATCGCGGATTTCAAGAACCTCGTCGTGTTCACAAGCCTTTCGAAGCGAAGCAATGTGCCGGGTATGCGCAGCGGCTTCGTTGCCGGCGATGCCGATATCCTCAAACGCTTCCTCCTGTATCGCACCTATCACGGTTGCGCGATGAGCGGCATGGTGCAGGCCGCCAGCATCGCTGCATGGAATGACGAAGCACACGTCATTGCCAACCGCGATCTCTACCGCAAAAAATTCGGCGTGGTAACACCGATGCTGGCCGAAGTGCTGGAGGTCGCCTTGCCGGACGCGAGCTTCTACCTCTGGGCTGGCGTTCCAGGCGGCGACGACGAGCGATTCGCGCGGGAGTTGTATGCCCAATACCATGTCACTGTCTTGCCCGGAAGCTATCTTGCGCGTCACACTCAGTCTGGCAACCCGGGCGCCGGCCGCATACGAATGGCCCTCGTGGCCGAGCCTGACGAATGTATCGAGGCTGCGCGGCGTATAGTGACTTTCGCGGGCTGGAAATAAGCGAGGAAACGAATGACGCAACAACTGGAAAACATCATCAACGAGGCGTGGGAGAGTCGTGCCGACATCAGCATCGCTTCTGCCACTCCGGAACTGCGGCAGGCCGTTGATCACGTGATAACGGAACTCGATACCGGCCGCCTCCGGGTAGCGACACGCATCGGGGTCGGAAAGTGGACGACGCACCAGTGGATCAAGAAAGCCGTTTTGCTTTCCTTCCGCCTGAGTGACAACGTCCTCATGAAGTCGGGCGATCTCACCTTTTACGATAAGGTCCCGACGAAGTTTGCGCGCTCCACGGAAGCGGAGTTGAAGGCAAGCGGTCTCCGCGTGGTGCCTCCGGGCGTGGCGCGGCGTGGAAGCTTCATCGGAAAAGGCGCGATCCTGATGCCGTCATACGTCAACGTCGGCGCATATGTCGACGAAGGCACGATGATCGATACCTGGGCTACGGTAGGGTCGTGCGCGCAGGTGGGGAAGGGTGTCCATCTTTCCGGTGGTGTGGGGCTGGGCGGCGTGCTCGAACCCCTGCAGGCGAACCCCACGATCATCGAAGACAATTGCTTCGTTGGCGCGCGGTCTGAAGTTGTTGAAGGCGTGATCGTCGAAGAAAACTCGGTCATCGCCATGGGCGTCTACATCAGCCAGAGCACGAAAATCTATGATCGCGCGACCGGCGAAATCTACTATGGGCGCGTACCTGCAGGTTCAGTCGTTGTTTCCGGAAACCTGCCCTCCCCGGATGGCAAGTACAGCCTCTATTGCGCTGTGATCGTTAAACGGGTCGACGCGCAAACCCGAATGAAAACTACACTGAACGAGTTGCTACGCGACTGAATTGCCGTTATTCATGTCGCGCACACTGCAACTTGCCGAACAATTGATCTCCCGTCCATCGGTCACGCCAGACGATGCGGGTTGCCTGGATCTGATCACAACGCGCCTGGCTGCCATCGGGTTTGTTTGTGAGCGCATGGACAGTGGTCCCGAGAGCTTCCGTGTTCAGAATCTCTGGGCCATTCGCAAGAGCAGGAAACCTGGTGCCCGCACGCTGGTCTTCGCGGGACACACGGACGTGGTGCCGCCCGGCCCATTGGATCAGTGGTCGAGACCTCCATTTACTCCGACGATTCAAAACGGCAAGCTCCACGGCCGAGGCGCCGCAGATATGAAGGGATCCATCGCGGCAATGATTGTCGCGTGTGAAGAGTTCGTCGCCGCCCAGCACGATCCGGCCGTTTCGATCGCGTTCCTGCTGACCAGCGATGAGGAAGGTCCGGCGGTGGATGGCACCGTCAGAGTTTGCGAAGCCCTCACGGCCCGTGGTGAACGGCTGGACTGGTGCATCGTTGGAGAGCCAACGGCTGTGACGCGAACCGGCGATACGATCAAGAATGGCCGCCGCGGCACAATGAGCGGAAAGCTTACGGTGAAGGGCGTGCAGGGTCATATCGCCTACCCCCAGCTTGCGAAGAATCCCATTCACCTGCTGGCGCCGGCATTGACTGAACTCGTCAACATGGAATGGGACAAAGGAAATCAGTTTTTCCAGCCAACGAGCTGGCAGGTAAGCAACATCCATGCTGGTACCGGCGCAGGCAATGTCATTCCGGGCGCGTGCGTGGTGGATTTCAATTTCCGTTTCTGCACAGAGTCCACGACCGAATCCCTTCAACAACGTCTGGCTGGAGTTCTCGGCAGACATGGCCTCGAATACACCATCGATTGGGTTGTTGGTGGCCTGCCTTTCTTAACAACGCCGGGCGCGCTTGTCGGCACGGTTCAAAAAGTGATCCGTGAAGAGACTGGCATCGAGACAGAGCTATCCACCACCGGCGGCACGAGCGACGGCCGCTTCATTGCGCAGATTTGCCCGGAGGTTCTGGAACTCGGTCCACCCAACACTTCGATTCACAAGATCGACGAGCATGTCGATGTCGCCGAATTGGAAACCCTAAAGAATATCTACGGTCGCGTCCTGACGGAAATCGATATCCCTTAACCCCACGGCCCGATCCTGCGCGAGTCGACAGGTTTGCTTTGTCGGCCATGCATGACACAATGTGCATGCTCTCGGCAACCTGCGACGTCCCGCCGATGCTGAGAAATTTCTCGAGGGGAAGAGGAAAAGCATGAAATCGAGGTTCAATTTTAAGAGTATCGCGTTCAGTTTGCTCGCCATCACGCTGGCTGGAGTTGTGCCTGTCGCGGCTCAGCAACAGCAACTCGATGGCGCGCTCAAGACGATCAAGTCGACGGCCACATTGAACCTGGGCTACCTGGAATCGGCGCCACCGTTTTCATTTATAGGTCCCGATAAAAGGCCGGCCGGCTACTCCATCGACCTGTGCACGCGCGTGGCCAGCGCGATTCAGAAACAGCTGGACGTCAACCTCAAGCTGAACTGGGTCGTGGTCACTCCCGAGAATCGCATGAGCATGGTAGAGAGTGGAAAGATCGATATAGAATGCGGTACGACCACGGCGAGCCTTTCCCGATACGAACGAGTCGATTTCAGCCTCATGACATTTGTTGATGGCGGCAGTATGTTGATTCGCGTCGACTCGACATTCAAAACAACTGCTGATCTTTCAGGAAAACGTGTTGCGGTCATTCCGGGCACGACAACCCAGAGCGCATTGACCAGGTTTCTCAAAGAAGAGTTTGTCAATCTTACGCAGGTGCCGGTCAAAGACCATATTGAAGGTAGGACCGCTCTCGAAAAAGGAACGGTCGACGCATACGCCTCCGATAGCGGCATTCTGATGGGGCTCGCAGTCACAGCCCCCAATCCGAAGCTATTTGGATTGGCCGAAGGACGTTTTTCCTATGAGCCCTATGGGTTCATGATGCGCCGCAACGACCCGTCGTTTCGACTCGCGGTCAATCGCGCATTAGCGACAACCTATCGCTCCGGTGACATCCTCGCGATTTACGATCGCTGGTTCGGCTCCTTCGGGAAACCAGGTGATGCCATTGTCGCCATGTATATGCTTAATGGACTTCCGGATTAACATACCGGGCCTTGTGCAAAGGGCCACGGATGGCGCTTTCTGCGATTGCGATGTAGGCGCTCACTCGAACTTCCGGAAGTAGGAATCTGTCCGCGCCGGCTTTCACTCTCTCGAAATCGCCCGGAGCAAGCTGAGCCAACACCTCGATGATTTGATCTGCCAATTCGGCAAGCGAGCCTCCGGCCAGGATTAGTACTCCATCGTCGTCATATTCTCCATTGAACCGATCGAGCACGGCAGCGGCCGCAGCAAGATCGTTGAATTGATCGACGAAGGGTTCGACGATTTCGATCCCGCGATGAGGATCGAACTGCGAATACGCCAGCGCAATCTCCAGGAGGGCATCCATCTGGTTGCGTTCCGCGGTCCGCGATGACGTTGTGACGATCACTCGCGCCTGGTCCAGGAAGCTTAGTACAGTCTCTCTTTTCTGTTCAGAAACAACGTTCTCCAGCACCTGCCGAACCATCTCTATCCGATCTGACGGCTGTTTCAAATTTCGGATGCCCTGAAGACCCTCATCGATTCTGCCGTCGGCAATGAAGTGCTGGATCTCAAGCCTGTCCACAGTGTGCAGTGCCATGCGGCGCCATTGCAGACTTCGAAACCTTTGCATGGCAATGTCTCTGGCGTGGCCGAAATCTCCGGAGCCGGCCAGCTTTTGTACGAGACTAAGGTACATAGAATTCCTGAGCGGCATCGGAAGACCTGCGATGCGCTCCAGGGCGACATTGACCGGACCATCGTACGGATTGTCGACACGATCGCGGGGATATCGAGGCGACTCGAACTGCGCAAGCTTCTCCTCGATATCGGCGATTCTTCCGGGTGCAAACGCGCGCATCTCGTCCTTCATGGACTTCAGCGCATCGAGGAGCATAGAGGCGGAGAACCGCTGTGGGGCGTAGTTGACTTCCGGGTCCGGAGAGAAGGAAAGACCGGCTTCAAGAGCCTTGGAGAACAGATTCGCGTATTGGAGTCGGGACAATAATTCTGGACTCGATTGTGACGGTCGTGCCACCTGGAGCAATTGCATCGCAAGGTCCGCTGCGCCGGTCATGGCCAGCAGATCCGCCTCCTGAAGCCTGCCGGCGATTTGGACAGCCAGCCTCGCCGCCATTGCCGGGTCGGATTCTCTTATTCCCGATATGACTTTGTCCACACCGCTCGGGTAACCTCTCGTCAACGCCGATTCGGCCAACTGGTACGCCTGCCGCGGATGTTTGGCTGCCACCCGTTGCGCCACCATGATTTCCAGTGCACTCTCTTGTTCCTCCGATTCATCGTCTGCTTGTTCGGCGCCGGCGGTCGGGCGTGTCCGTCGAAGGAACTGCAGTGAGAGTTCGGCGTCATATCGCGCAGCGACGTCGAGGACACTTTCGCGCAGGTTTGCTGGAGTCACCCGGCCTTCATTAGCGTCTTCGGCGCGATTCCGATTCGCGATAAGACTCTCGGCATCCGCGGCCGCTTCCTGGAGCAGTGTTCGTGCGACTTTTTCATCAATCGCCCACAGAAGGTCGGCCACCCGTACTTGTAGGAGGATGCACATTTCCGGCGACCGAATGGCCGGAAAGAAGCTGGGCGAGGACTTCAGTAAATCGACACCTTTGGCCCGGACAAGCTCACGCTCTCGTCGGGGTCGAAGCTCAGATTCGACGGCGCGCCTGATTTCGATGACGCGGATTTCGTATTGCCCTGCGGAGTTCGTCATGGCGGCCCCGGAAGATATCCCCACAGTATGTGTCCCGCTCGAGAACGTTGCGAAGTGAACAGCCTCGTCCCCCCCGGTATGAATTACTCTGTCAAACTCCGCAAGTTTCTGTTGCTCCGGCGAATACACACGAACAGTGAGATCGATGCCGAGTTGCTTCACAAGCAATCTCACAAGGTGGTCCTGTTCCAGTTGGATGCGGAAACGGTCGATGTGACCACCCTGTATAGCCCGTCGGACGGGCGTGTCGGCTTGCAGGAGTCCGACGTCTTGCAGTGAGTGCAGGAGTTGAACGGGAAGGAGAAAGAGAAGCAACAGCAGAAATCCACTGGAAGAGCGACGCATTCAGCACCTCCCTTTCTTTGGACACCATTTCGGGGGGTGCGTTCCAGAAGAGCTTCTGGTTTTTCCGCTGATGCATGAGACTGCCATCGCCGTGTTTCGTTAGAAAGATCCGGGCTAGCGCGGTTGTTCCATTTCTCAAAGGTTGGGGAATCGGATATCCGTTCGTCCGATTTCCGATTTCTTTCACAAAAAATGGAAACAACCGGGCCTGGCCCCCGATTTTCTTCGCGGCGGCTGTCCACTTTAGGAATGCTGTTCCCCTGTCTCATCGCTTAAACTTCGTACCCCGTATGACACGCACCCGGCTCGAGCGGTTTTCGCTTTGGATGGGACACGCCGTTCCCGACGCGATTACCGCAAGTGTTGTTTTCCTGTTCATCGTTGCAGCCGCAGCCGTACTTATTGCCACTCCGGCCGCGTCCATCATGGATGCTTACTACCGCGGGCTGTGGATGCTTCTTCCATTCACGATGCAGATGACGCTGATCATTGTTCTGGGTTCCGTGTTAAGCGCATCGCCGTTTGTTCGTCGCATCGTTGTCTCGGTTTCACGATTGCCGCAGTCATCGAATGGAGTGCTGAGTTGTGCCGTGCTGCTTGCGGCCGGAGTTTCGTATCTCCACTGGGGACTGGGGTATTCGCTCGCGCCCGTGATTGCCGTCTATTTCGCGAGGGAGGCTGAGAACAAAGGCATCTCCGTGGACTTTCCCTTTCTGCTGGCGTCGGCGTATGCCGGTGTATCGGTCTGGCAGTTCGGCCTGTCGGCAAGTGCGCCGCTGCTGGTGGCCACTCCGGGACACTTTCTTGAGAACAGTGTCGGCGTTATTCCGCTGCGGAGCACGATCTGGTCGCCGGCTACCATATTTCATGTTCTTGCTTTCACCGTGAGCGCGATACTTGTGGCCCGGTGGGCTAAGCCGCGGTATTGCGTGCCGATTTCGCAGTTCCCGGAATCCTGCAAGCTTGCCGAGAGCAACGAACCTGCAAGCGAACTGCCACAGGCTTTTTCATCGCGAGTCGAGCGGCACCCCGTCATGATGGTTGTGCTTTGTCTTGTGCTGGCGGCCTGGCTCTTCCAGCATTTTGTTATCAACGGCAGTTCTCTCGACATCAACTCGTTGAACACGTCGCTCCTGTTGTTGACCCTCCTGCTTCACGGCAATTTCAAGTCGTTCACGGACGCTGTTCAGAAGGCCGTGGTATCGAGCTGGCCAGTGATCATCCTGTACCACCTCTATGCCGGAGTTGCGGGACTCATTCAGTTCACCCCGGTTGGGGAGAGAATCGCAGCGCTTGCCGCCGCGATATCGACACCGTACACGTTCCCCGTTTTAACGGCCCTCGCAGGGGCGCTCGTATCGATTTTCGTGCCGTCGAGCGGCGGGCAATGGGCAATCCAGGGGTTCGTGACGTCGAAGGCGGCAGTGGCGGCCGGCGTCTCGGTTGAGCGGGGCTTGCTGGCGTTGAGTGTCGGGGATCAAATGGGCAATCTGACGACCCCATTCTGGTACGTGGTTGTCGCCGGCATCGCCCGCCTGGATTTCCGCCGGTTTTTCGGGTTCGGTTTGATCTATGCCGCATTGTGGTTCGCTATCGGCGTGATCGCGTTCACATTCCTGCCCTGTTAACGGATAGAAGATTTTACTTGCTACGTAAGTAGCAACCCGCTATATACGTCGCATGCCGAAAACGATCCATACGATGTTGACGCGGCGCGAACGCGAAATCCTCGATATTCTCTATCGTCTGGGGCGGGGAGGCGTGAGCGAAGTTCTTGCCGAGCTTTCGGGAAAACCGAGTTACTCCACAGTGCGTGCGCAGCTGCGCGTTCTCGAGGAAAAGGGACATGTTCGTCACGAAGAGCGGGATCTTCGTTATGTCTACTCACCCGCGGTTGCGCGCGGCGCCGTGCGCCACTCCGTGTTGAAACACATCGTCGACACATTCTTTGACGGTTCACCGCACAAGGTGATGGCGGCATTGCTGGGCGGTGAGAAAAGGGTGGATAAGGACGAATTGGATAGAATCGCCGCGCTGGTCGACAAAGCGCGGAAAGGGGGCGGCGGATGACACTTCTGCTCGACTACACCGTTCGCATGTCGGCAATCCTTGGCGCCGCACTGATGTTGACGCGACTGTTGCGACGACAGCCCGCTGCGCTCCGGCATCTCATCCTTGCCTCGGGAATCTTCTGTGCCGCCGCTTTGCCCATCCTGATGTTGGCGCTGCCGGCTCTGGACTGGAATCCTGATGCCGCTATTCCTCTGCTTCCTCCTGCTGTAAAGACTGTGGTGCAGAGCTCCATTCGGGCCGTGAGTCCGCCACGGCCGCAACCTCCGGCAGCGGTCGTCGTAGAGACATCTCTCCAGTCTTCTGCGGTTCCATCATCCGAACGTTTTCCGGCGACTCCTCGGCAGCCTGTGGGCGAATGGAGTGCCGAACCGCAGTCAGCCCGCGATTGGGTGATATTTGCTCAAGGTGTCTACGTGGCGGGAGCAGCGCTCAGCATCGTCGCATTGCTTTTGTCTCTCGCGCGCTTGAACCGGATCGGCCGACGGGCGCGGGGTGTTGTGCACCCCGCCTGGGTGCGTGTGGCGGCAGAGATCTCTGAGGAATACGGTTTGCGCCGGCGGTTGCAACTTCTGGAATCGGGCTCGCCGTCTGTCCTGGCAACGTGGGGAGTGTTCACTCCGAAGGTCGTTGTTCCGGCAGGATCCGGTGAATGGCCGGAAGCGCGCATCCGTGTCGTCCTCGGCCACGAGATTGCGCACATACGCCGGTTCGACTGGCCTGTACAGCTGACGACCGAAGTGTTCCGCACGATCTTCTGGTTCAATCCGATCCTGTGGCTTGCCGGGCGGCGGCTCCGGCGCGAAAGCGAGCATGCGTGCGATGATGCCGTGTTAAATCGCGGCGTGCCGGCTGTAGAGTATGCCGCGCATCTGCTGGATCTTGCGCGTGTCCTTGGCAGCCCCCGGCGTTTCTGGTCACCGGCCCTCTTGATGGCTCGTCCATCGACGCTGGAACAGCGGTTCAGGGCGCTGCTCAATCCTCAACTCAAACGCAGCAAGCTGACCCGTCCGACGCTAATGGCGATTCCGGTCCTGTTCCTTTTGGCCGCATTGCCGGTAGCTGCGCTTCGAGCCATACCGCAGACGGTTACGGAGTCCGTTCGCGCAACCGCGATGAGTACTGCTGTCTCCGTCACAAGTGTCGTGTTGACGGCGCTTCAACCTCAGGTCACTCCAGCGCCGGTTCCCAACTCGATTGAAGGCGTGGTCATCCGGCTGGGAACCGGGGAGCCTGTTTCGGATGTCGATGTCGAACTGAGACGTGTAGAGGGAACACCGTCTGCACCGCTCGGCCCACTGGTCTATCCTCCTGGAGACTTCGGTCCCGGCGCGGTAGTGCGCCCGACCTACCCGAACCCGTCGGATCTCTCAAACGCCCGAACAAGATCTGACGGAAGGTTTAGCTTCACAAACCTGAAGCCTGGCACCTACAGGCTTCAGGCCGCGCGGGCCGGCGGCGCTTACTATCCGGCGGCGTACGGCCAGCGCAATCCCAGAGGAAAGGGTTACGACTTCCAGTTCGTCGAAGGGCAGTCGATGCGCGACGTTCGACTTCAGATGGCGCCGACGGGATCGATTACCGGCCGAGTGGTTGATGGCGACGGACAGCCGGCCGCAAGGGTTCGAGTGATGGCGCTGGAAACAACCTACACGGCCGGCGCCCGCACTCTGGGAATCATTCAGGCGGTGCAAACCGACGATCGCGGCGACTACCGGTTGTTCTGGTTGCCGCCCGGGCAGTACGTGATCGCTGCCCGTCAGGAAGACCCTCGCCGCCAGACGCTGCAGCTGTTCATCACGCCCCCGGGCTCGGTGGATGGATATGAGACCTATCCGCAAGCGCCCTTGACCTACCGCACTGTAGATGGTCGCGTGATTGAAGAAACGTTCGAAACCGTCTACTACGGTGGCGATCCGGACGTGCGAAAAGCACGGACTGTTGACTTACGGCCAGGCGCGAGTTTGGCGGGTGTCGATTTGTCTCTTGCAGGCAGTCGGGTGCGTACACGCCACGTACGCGGAACGGTCCTCGATCCCAGGGGTATGCGGATGCCAGGAGTTGTGGTCACGGCATTGCCCCGTAATTCAGGACCGAGCATGGTTGCTCCGAATGCCATCACAGATGCCAACGGTGCGTTTGATATCGCCGGCGTCGGCACGGGCGCCTACACCATTCGTGCAGCGATTCCGGCCTTTGCAGGTTTCGCAAGCCTCGGAGTTGGAGATACTGACGTGAACGATCTGACCATCGCCATGATTCGTGGAGGTCTGCAGGTGCAGGGCAAGATCTCCATCGAAGGCCAGGCGTCAGCCGCATCCATTCCCGATCTTTCCGCCGTGAGCGTACGCGTGGAAAACGTCATATCTGGTCTGCCGGGAGCGTCAGGCAGCGCCATCAATGGCCAGACGTTCACCGTGAACGCGGCGCAAGCAGGAGCTTACCGTGTGTTTGTTAACCCTCTCCTGGTTCCTTATATCTCAGACGCCAGCCGACGGACGGTTATCCCTCCGGCTCTTCAGAATGCTTACGTCAAGACCATCAGGTTAGACGCGGATGATGGACTGGCTGGACCCGTGAATATTGCTTCGCAGCCCGGACAACTTGAGATCGTCATCGCATTGAATGGTGGAATGGTCGAAGGCGTCGTTAACGATCGTCAACAACCTGCTCCAAACGCTCTCGTTGTCCTGGTTCCCGGTGCCCGGAGCCGGGCTGATCTGTACAAAGCATCCTATAGCGATGGCAATGGCCGGTTCCGGGTTCAGGGGATCCCTCCCGGCGACTACAAAGTCTTCTGCTGGGAATATGTGGAAGACGGCGCCTGGTATGACGCAGGTTTTCTCAGCACGCAGGAGAATGCGGGCAGAGTGGTTCGCATCACGGAAGGGAACAATCCGGCGTTATCGCTGACAATGGAGCGACGATGAAGACACTCGGCGTGGCTCTAATTGCAGCCTTGATTCAGGGGGCGTCGATTGAGGCGCCGCAGCAGGTCCCCGTCGCTTCAATAGCTGGCAACGTCGTGAAATGGGGAACTGCTGATCGGCTGTCGGAAGTCATTGTGGAATTGCGGGCCGAGGGCGGCGCCCGCCCTGTTGCCTCAACCGCAACCTCGGAAAACGGCGAGTTTGTTTTTCCGAATGTGGCTGCCGGCCGATACCGGGTGTTCGCGACGCGCTCTGGTTTTGCTCCGGCAGAATATGGCCGGCGGCGGCCGAACGGCGCCGGGCAGGGAATCAGTCTCGCTCCGGGAGAACGGAGATCGGGTCTTCAAATCGCAATGACCGAGGGAGCGACGGTCTACGGTCGAATATCGGATCGTAACGGCCAGCCGCTTCCATTTGCGGATGTGCGGATCGAGAAGGTCGACTATAAGAGCGGCCGCGCGGCTCTGGTACCGGTTCAGACTGCCATCACCAATGATCTCGGGGAATACCGTATTTTCTGGATTGCACCGGGGCAGTATTACATTCGGGCATCTGCGAACAACAATCAGACTTACGGCGGAACAATGCTGGTGAATCCGGGAGGCGCAGACACCAGCGGGGCGACGTGGGGAGCAACGACGCGACCCACAGCGAGGGTGACACGGCCGGTCGGTCTCGATGACGGCGAATTGTATGCGCCGCTCTACTATCCTTCGGTCCCCAGCATTGAGAACGCGAGTCTGGTTGAACTCCGGGCAGGGATGGAACGGAATGCCAGTTTTACGATGATTCCTGCTCGCACGCGGGAGGTACGCGGCGTCGTGGTCGATCAGAGTACAGGACAGCCGGTGCAATCGGGGCTTAGAGCGTCTCTCTATCCGATCGATCGTTATACACAGACGGGCGGAACAACGCTTCAATTTAATCCGGATAACGGGGCGTTCCGGTTTTCCGGCGTGCGATCGGGCGCGTATGAACTCATTGCAACCGCGGGCGATCTGACCGGGCGGTTGGTGGTCGACGTTCCCGATCGGGATGTGAACGTCACCGTAAATGTATCGCCGCCGCCGAGACTCTCCGGCAGAGTGCGCTTTGAAGGTCAGCCTCCGACGGGCTTCCCGGCAGACCTTTCTCGTGTGTTGGAGATTGTTATTCGCGGCACGTCTCAGCTAACAGCAGGCACGACCGCCACGGGCGAGTTCGAATTTCAAAAGGTTCCCGTCGGAAATTACCAGATCGGAGTCCAGCCTTTTGCACCTCTGATGGATCTCCCTTT
>DASTBJ010000229.1:0-4061 GCA_035712125.1 Terriglobia bacterium | reverse complement strand
ATTCTGGCTTTCATTGAACAGCGCAAGGCGACTGCGGTGCCGGCGGATATCGAACGTGTACCCATGAGCGCGATGCGGAAATCGATCTCCGAACACATGGTGATGAGCCTGAGAACGTCGGCGCACGTCACGACGTTCTTCGAAGTCGATTGCTCCAACGTCCTGGCCGCACGGGAGAAACTGAAAGCCGACTTCGAAGCTGCCGGCGCGAAGCTGACCGTGACGCCGTTCTTCGTGTTCGCCGCCGTTCGCGCACTGAAGCGATTTCCGATTTTAAATGCGTCCGTGGAAGGCGACACCATCGTCTATAAAAAGGCGATCAACATCGGTATTGCGGTAAACATAGAAGGCGGGCTTATCGTTCCCGTTGTCAGAAACGCCGGAGAAAAGGACCTCCAGCAGCTCAGCCGCGAAATCAATGATCTCGGCGAGCGGGCGCGCACAAAAAAACTGTCGCCTGATGAGGTCAAAGGCGGCACTTTCAGCGTGACAAATCCCGGACAGTTTGGCGCGGTGATTGGGGCACCGATTATCAATCAGCCGCAGGTCGCGATCCTTTGTATGGGAGGCATAAAGAAACGCGCCGTCGTTGTGGACGATGCAATCGTGGCGCGACCCATCATCATGCTGTCGCTCTCTTTCGACCACCGCATCATCGACGGAGCTGTCGCCGATCAGTTCATGGCTGACATTCAGAAACAGCTCGAAAGCTGGACTTAGGTTCGCGACCGCTCGACGTCGTTCGCCACCCATTTCATATCGAGATTCATCTGATGGGCTGCCTTCACGGCCACTCGGCCAAGAATTCCGGCATACGTCGGAAATGAAAGCGGCACCTGAGCCAGCTCCTCCACCTTCATGCCGGCCGCAATGGCGATTGATGCGACCTGTGTAATCTCCACCGCGCGTTCACCCATGACATGACAGCCAAGAATCTTGTGCGTGGCACGGTCCACGATCATCTTGCAGAATCCTGCTGTGCGGCCATCAATGATGGTCCGCGTGGTCGTATCGAAAGTCAGGACCGCCTTCACGATATCGTGACTTTCGCGAGCCTGTGTTTCGGTCAGGCCCACCTGGGCATATTCCGGATCGGTGAAACTTCCGATGGGACTCACGCGGTTTTCGTATTTAACCTCTGATTTGCCGACTGCATTTGTCGCGGCGACGAAGGCGCTCTGAATCGCCTGCGGAACCAGCATCAGCCCTCCAGTAACATCGCCGGCAGCAAAAACATGCGGGGCCGAAGTCCTCATGAAACCGTCGACCTTCACGAACCCGCGCCGGTCGGTTTCGACACCCGCCGCAGTCAGATTCAGCTCGGCGGCGTTCGATACCCAGCCGATGGCCACAACGGCAAGCGCCGCCTCAGCGCTATTGCTCGTGCCGTTCTTTGTGTAATTCATGCGTATACCGTCTGCAGTCTTTTCGAACGATTGAATCTCTCCAAAGGCTTCATGAACCGCGATTCCAGAGGCGCGAAATGCCGCAGCGACAGCGGACGAAATATCTGCGTCTTCCGTGGGCAGAATTCGCGGCCCGGCCTGGAAGAGCTGAATGCGGCAACCGAAAGCATTGAAGATCGACGCAACCTGCGCTCCGGTCGCGCCGGCTCCAATGACCAGCATGGACGGAGGCACAGAAGTCAGGCCCCACGCGTCGCTATGCGTCGCCGTAAGTTCGGCGCCAGGCACGTCAAGGCGCCGGCTCGTGCCGCCGGTGCAAATGATGAACTTGTCCGCCTTGAGTTGGAGGCCATTCTTCGCTTCAACGCTGTTTGGACCAGAAAAGCGGGCGCCACCGGTTCGTTCGTGAACAACAACACCCAGCGAATCGACTAACTCGCGAAATGAAGAGTGTGCGCGAGCATCCTCAACAACCTCTCGGACGCGATCCAGGAGATCTGAATAATCCAACACGGGTTCACTGACTTTGATTCCGTACCGTCCGAGTTGACGGGCATCCCTGAGGAGTCTCGCGGCATGCGCAAGTGTCCGTACAGGCACCGGTCCATCGTTGGCAGCCATCCCGCCAAACGCGCCGCTGGTGATCAGCACCGTCTTGGCCCCGAGCTCCGCCGCACGTAGTGCCGCAGTCGCGCCCGCAGGTCCTGCACCGATAACACAGACATCCATGTTGCCCTCCGCTCGCTAGAATCGAATCGAACCGGAAATTTGAGCCGAATATCCCTGGAACGTCGACCGGCCGGACAATTCGGAGAAGTACTTGAAACCCACGTTTACCTTCTGCGACAGGATCACACTCGACGTAAAACCAAGGGAACTCACCCGGTAGTGAGCCTTGCCCTGCTCGGCCGTAATGGTCGGACCGGTCTTGTCTGTCGTTTGATACTGGCTGTAACCCACAAGCCCCGCCTGCATCCTCAGGTTACCCCCGAGAGGAAACGTGTGGGTCAAGGAATAGTCGAGATTGAAAGTCTGCCCCGGATGAATATCCGTACCTTCCTGGGTCGTGTGAAACTCATACATCTGAAACGCAGAAAACGCGGTTGCTTTGCTGGCCGTCAGATAGAGGGTCTGCCCCGACGCCACTACATGTGTCCAATAGCCCGAACCCACGTTGTTGTTCGCATCAGGGTCGAACCTTCCGGTCGGCGCCAGAAATCCGTAGATGGTGCGAATCGCTACGCGGTTTGTCTCCCAGCCGAGAATGAATGGCTGATAATAGGAATCGGCAAAACCTCCGCCGCCGCTGATCTCACCGTTCAAATCTGAAGTCAGGGAGTTGTTTGCAAGCGGAAACGTTGCAGACATGGAGAACTTTGCGCCCAGAATCTCCTTCCTGCTAACCCAGACCAGCGAATTCATATCCATCACAACCGATTGACGCCCGGCAGCCTGCACTTCACCGGTGGGACCCTTGAGTTCGTCGCGCGTGTAGATCAGGAATTGATTGACATAGCTGAATCCTGGCTCAGGCGTGACTCCCGAGTTGGTTGCGCTCATGCCGAGCGGATAAACGCCTCTGACTTGTGCACTCGCATTCGCGGCCGCAAAGAGCAGCCAAACGATCACGCAAGCCAGCGAAGCTCGCATCTCAGGTTTCAAGATCGGCAAGCCACCGAAGAGCCCGCAGGCCGGGCATGAAGCAGTATTCGCCTCCACGGGTGACGACAAAGCGCGGCAATCCCTTCAGGCGTTTTCGAACCGGACGGCGGGGCACCGTAAAACCGTCGTCAGGTTGAATCGTGCCTACCATCGGATCCTTGTCGGCGTTCGCCCCAAAGAAAACGCCGTCATTGATCCACTGCGACTGAACGAACTCGAACTGCCGCCCGAGGTGCGCTCCGACAAACGCGAACATCAAGCCGCGATCCACGCCGTCGTCCTCCAGGACACCAGCAGTCAACAATGGACCGTAGGCCGTTCCTCGACGGATCATGCGGTGGATTTTGGGTACCCCCGCGACCGATGCATCGCGCGGGTTCGTGCGACGGATGTGAGAACCGCCGGGCGTTTTCAAACCCGCCGGATCATCCTGTTCAAACATGAAATCGTTGTTGCGGCGCGGATCAGCCCCGATTTCGGGGTTGTCGTGCAACGGGCACAGCGCAAGAGGCGCGCCGCTTCTCCAGCGTCCCATCATCTTTGCGGCGAGAAGCTCCTCGCTGAGGTCACTCGTCGCATTGGCCTTTAAATATTGTCGAAACGCTGCGACTCGCTGGTGCAGCTTGCGAAACACAATGTAGGTCCCGTTCCTTCCGAGCACTTCGGGCTCAGTCTTCTGCACCCCTCCCAGTTCGTCCGGATAGCCGAGGACAAACTCGCCGGCCTTGAGTGGCTGTTCCCGCGGATTGGTGCCCGGTATCCCGCTTCCTTCAATTGCCGGATGACTGATGCCATCCTTAAATCCGAATGGCTCCTTCTCGTCAGGCAATGCGTGGCAGTCCTGTCGCCAGATCGCCACGACGCCCTTCATGCTCTCGTAGGTTGTCCGGGCACGCGCCAACGCCGCTTCAAGGTGCGGAGCATCGATGGACACCGCCACGATCACCACATGAACGTCCGAGGAACCCAGCGGCTTTTCCCATTTTTCGGGGC
>DASTBJ010000228.1:0-6042 GCA_035712125.1 Terriglobia bacterium | reverse complement strand
TACACGACTTTGAAGTCGCAATGGGAGGAGCTACGTCGGAGGAAGTAGGCGACGTCCTGGGTTCAGGAAAGTTTGGAATGGTGCGGGAAACCGCGGAGCATATGAATGGCGCCATTAACAAGACTCTGAGAACCGGCATTGGTCTTGGTGAAGCGCTCGGTCAGTCAATTGTTGAAGGCGGATCGCTTTTTCCCTTCGAAAACGTCAGCATTCTGTCACAGGCATGGAAGAGGAAGATTCCTGTAACCGTCCATGTCGCAGTAGGCACCGACACCATTCACGCTCACCCTTCGGCATCGGGGGAGGCGCTCGGCTCGGCCAGCTTTCACGACTTCCGTCTGTTTAGCTCCATAGTGAGAGACCTTCATGGGGGCGGCGTTTACCTTAATGTGGGATCTGCAGTTCTGATGCCTGAAGTCTTCTTGAAAGCCGTTTCAGTTGTTCGCAATCTCGGTCATAACCTCGAAGAATTTACGACTGCAAATCTGGATTTCATCCAGCACTACCGTCCGACGCAAAATGTGCTGAAACGGCCGACACAGGAAAGCGGACAATCGATCGCCCTGACGGGGCATCACGAAATTATGGTCCCTCTGATTGCAGCCGCGCTGAAGGCCTCCACTTAATGCCGGACTCGCCGGGTGCCGATCAGGAAAGGCCGTTTAAGTGGGAGCGCAATGACCTGATCGTTTTCGCAGTTTTTTTCGCGGGGGTCGTTATCTTTCTCCCGAGCGTCATGCTTTCGATTCTCCGGATGTATCAGCCCCAGCTTTCCATCGAAAATCTTAGTGGCGTTCAACAGATTCTCATGCAGGCCGTGATGGATTTTCTGCTCGTGGGTTTCATCGTCTTTCTCGTTGCCGGCATACATGGCCAGCCCCTCCTGCGCACGCTCTATTTCGTTCCCGCTCGTCTCGCCGTAGGCCGTTTGGTTCTGGGCGGCGTTTTTTTGGCGCTTACAGTCGTCCTGATGAGTTCCCTTTTTCCGCCACCATCCGACTCGCCGCTGGAAAAACTTCTCACTACGACACCGTCAGTGGTTGTGTTCGTTCTCTTCGGGATTGCATTTGCGCCTTTGCTGGAGGAAATCGTTTTTCGCGGGTTTATCTTTTCCGCGCTGGCGGATCTTTACGGATGGAAGGCCGCACTACCGATAACGGCCATATTGTTTGCGGCGCTGCATGTTTCACAGCTGCGCGGTAACTGGCCCGCTGTGGCCGTAATCCTGTTCGTGGGTTATGTTCTCACAGTCGCAAGACAGCGTTCGGGTTCGCTGGTTCCTTCGATCATCATTCATACGGCGTACAACGCGACAATTTTCCTGTTGGCCGCACTAAGTACGGTAGCTGGTTCCGGAAGCGCTGGTAGCCCGGCTAATTGACATAGCGCTCGTAGAGGGTGGTCCGCTGCCTGGGAACAAAGCCTGCATCCGAGATAATGCGGCGGAGTTCTCCGTCGTTGGCACGATTGCGTGCTCCGGCAGCGCTGATGACGTTCTCTTCAATCATGATGCTGCCCATATCGTTCACACCAAAGCGCAGGCCCACCTGACCGATCTTCAAGCCAACGGTAAGCCATGACACCTGGATGTTATCGATGTTGTCGAGATAGAGGCGGCTCAGGGCGAGCATTCGCAAGTATTCCGTGGCGCTCACCTCGGGAAGGTTTCGTTTGGCGAGTTCGGTATTCTCAGGTTGAAAAGTCCACGGGATAAACGCCGTAAAACCACCCGTTTCGTCCTGCACGCTTCGGACCTTTTCGAGATGGTTGATGCGGTGCCGTATGGTCTCACCGACTCCCGTCATCATCGTTGCCGTCGTACGTAATCCGAGCTTGTGTGCTTCACGATGAACCATAAGCCACTCCTCACTCGAGCACTTCAGTGGACTGATGTCGTTGCGCACCTCGTCATCGAGGATCTCGCCGCCGCCGCCCGGCATAGAGTCCAAGCCCGCCACCTTCAGGCGTTCAAAAGTCTGGGCGACCGTGAGCCTGGAAACCTTGGCGATGTTCAAAATTTCTGATGGGGAAAAACAATGGCAATGAATGGCGTATCGCTCCTTGATACCTGACAGGAGCTTCTCGTAATAATCGATCTTCAGATCCGGATGGACACCGCCCTGCATCAGAATGCCCGTTCCCCCCAGCGCCAGCGTTTCTTCGATCTTCTTGTAGATGACGTGATCCGGCAGGACATACGCTTCGGCGTCACCTTTTACGCGATAGAAGGCACAGAAGCTGCAGAACTCCTTACACACATTCGTATAGTTGATGTTCCTGTCGATGATGTAGCTGACGACATTATCCGGATGGCGGCGCACACGGATTTGATCCGCCGCTTCGGCAAGATCCAGCAGATCGGCCTGTTCGAAGAGTAAGATTGCCTCCCCGGGGGACACCCGCATCCCGTCGACAGCAGACTCCAGAATCGTTCGAACATCACTCATAGAAACTCCAGGGATCTCGCGCTCTTGATAGCTCCCACGCGGGCGGCCATATCATAGAACTGCCGGAGTCCTTCCACGCAGGCATCGTCCATGTAATAGTGCACGTTTTCAGTAAGGTATTCTCGAAGAAAGTCTTCCTTCATGGACAGTTCCTGAGAGTAACGCTGGGCAATCGCCGGGATATTCTGTACGCCATATTCCCGGGACTCCTTCAAGGCTTCAACGATCCCATCGCGCTGCACCCCGGAACGCGCCGCCCAGAACGCAAACACAAACGGTAATCCCGTCAGAAACTTCCAGCGTTCAGCAAGGTCGAAGACCTCGAGAGGCTGCGGACCGGCCTTAAGCAGGGCTTTCTGCTTTTCCGCATCTGGCTGCTCATTCTCCTCCATGACCTTCAGCGCGGCGTCTCCGATGAGTACTGCCGCATCATTCTGGGCCAGCATGCTCGGCAAGTCCGGGGGGGCTGGGCGAAAATCAGGACGAGTATGGAAGAACTCATCGAAAACGATTCTGGCCAGCACCGCAGACGTCCGCGAACTGGTGTCGACGGCTACAGTCTTAACCTGCCACAGCGGTAACACGCTGATAAGAAGGACACTCCGCACTCTGTGGCGGGACGCGACAACCGGTCCGGGAATTACTTTTACCCCCGCAATGCGCTGGAATTCGATAGATGGAATCAGTCCGACATCAACTTTTCCCTGAAGCAGCTGGTCGGCGCACTCAGAAGGTGTGTGAAGAACCGGATCGAATCGATCGGACTGCCGTCCCTCCAGGATGCCCCATGCCAGGGGAACCGCGTTGAGGTACTTCACAATGGAGATTTTTGTCTTTGACACAGTTGAAAATTCTAGCATGTCACGTCTGCTAAGATAGGCCGGGGCACGGAGGAAGGCACTTTGATGGAAATTGCTGTTGTTGGCGGGGGACCCGGAGGGACCTGGGCATCCATTCTCCTCGCCAGGCGTGGCCACTCCGTGACACTCCTTGACCCGCAGGCTCCGTGGGAGAAACCTTGCGGAGGCGGTATTACCTGGAGAGCAATTGATCGATTCGACGTCTTCGCCGGTGAGCTTCCGCGCAAGAGCATCGAAGAGATCACGGTTTATTTCGGCGATCGCAACTCGGTAAAAGTTGCGCCGAAACGCCCACCGGCCATCGTATCCCGCAAGGAACTCGCCCAATTCCTCTTGAACGAGGCCCAGCGCTGTGGGGTACGACTCCTTCAGCAGCGCGTCACCGGCATTCAGCGCGAACACAGCCGCTGGCATCTCGCAACAAAGAGTGATGCAATTGGGGCGGATTTCATCGTAGGCGCAGACGGTGCAACGAGTTTTGTTCGGCGATCGCTGGGAACTCCTCTTTCGCCGCAGGACCTGTGTATCACGATGGGCTATTACATCCCTGGAGACGGTCCGCCGGCGATGAAGATCTTCTTCGTTCCAGCGCTTGAAGGCTATATCTGGTCATTTCCACGGCCGAATCACGTTTCCTACGGCCTGATCAGCAAGAGTGGTCCTGGGCGTACCGCTAGAGCTAAAGAGCTTTTGGCAAACTTCATTTGTGCCGATCTCGGTTCGGACGCCATTCAGCACGGCGAGTTCTACAGCGCCCCTGTGCCCTGTCTCACCCCAGCATCCTGGAAGACCAACGTCATTACTGGCGATCGATGGGCTCTCGTAGGGGATGCAGCCGGACTGACCGATCCGATAACGGGCGAAGGCATCTATTTTGCCTTTCGCTCTGCTGAAATCCTGGCCAGCACGATCGAAAGGCCAGCCGAGTATTCCAAAGCAATTTGGGAGGATATGGGTCAGGAGCTTCACCGGGGCGCCCGGATGTACACGAAATTCTATTCAGGACAATTCCTTGGAGCAGATTTCCGAAAACGAGCGGTTCAGTTGGCAAGGCGCAGCCGGACGATGCGCCAACTTATAGAGGCTTTTATCGAAGGCAACCAGCCCTATATGACCCTCAAAAAGAAGCTATTCCTCTCGGTGCCTTCTGTCGCCTGGGATCTGGTAAGCGGCAGACAATAGACCCGCTTCATCGTGCGAAGAGCTGACCCTCAATATCACGGAAAGCCTTGAACTCAATGGCGTTGCCACTGGGATCGAGGAGAAACATCGTCGCTTGCTCACCCGGTTCGCCCTTGAATCGGAGATGCGGCTCGATAACAAATGGAACTCCCGAATTCTTCAGGTTGGCAGCCAAAATTTCGAAGCGAGGCATTTCCAGGACTGCTCCGAAATGTGGTACGGGGACATCATGCCCGTCCACGGCATTTGAGGCGGATTCGGTGACTGCGGGATAGGTTTCGGCAACATGGCAGACAAGCTGATGACCGAAGAAATTAAAGTCCACCCAACGTGTCGAACTCCGCCCCTCTTCACAGCCGAGCAGTTGGCCATAGAAGGCTCGCGATTCGGTGAGGTCGCGAACCCGGATGGCCAGATGAAATGGAGGAAGACCTTCCACGCCAGTTAGTTTATGGTTGGTGGCGCTTCGGGTTCAGGGCCGTTGCCATTTCCGTTGCCGTTCCCGTTCTCGCCTTCACTCTCAGTTAAGGTCGCTGCGGTTACCTTGTCGTCGTCGTCCAGTTGTATCAACCGGACGCCCTGGGTCGCGCGTCCGACGGCGCGAATTGTCGAGGAGCGCACGCGGATCAACTTGCCGTTGGCCGTCATCACGAGGACGTCGGACTCTTCATTGACCGGCATAATCGCGACTACTTTGCCGTTCTTGTCCGTTGTCCGGACGTTGATGATCCCTTTGCCGCCACGACCCTGTGCGCGATATTCCTCGACAGCCGTACGCTTTCCAAATCCCCCTTCGGTGACTGTGAGGACCTTCTCCTCTTCTGACGTGCAGGCAATCATCGCAACCACGTAATCGCCCTCATCAAGACGGATGCCGATAACGCCGTACGCCTGTCGCCCCATCTCGCGCACATCCGAATTGTGGAAGCGGATGCACATGCCGTCATGGGTACCGATAAAGACGGTCTCGTCGCCGGAAAGAAGCTCGGCAGCGATCAACTCGTCGTCGTCAGGAACACCCATGGCGATGATGCCTCGCGCCGTAGGGTTACTGAAATTCTCCAGCGAGGTCTTCTTCACCGTTCCTTTGCGGGTCGCCATGATGACGGAAACATTGGCCGCGAATTCCCTTACAGATAGCAGGGCCCGAACTTCTTCCCCAGGCAGGAGATTGGCCAGGTTCACAATCGCCTTTCCCTTGCCGGCGGAGCCAACGTCGGGGATTTCGTAAACTTTTAGCCAATAGAGCCGACCTCGATCCGTGAAAATAAGCATGTAGCTGTGGGTGTTGGCGACGAACACTTTCGTGACAGCGTCTTCGTCGCGGGTACGCATGCCGATACGGCCCTTGCCGCCTCGACCCTGATTTCGATAAATGGACAGAGGGGTCCGTTTGAGATATCCGCTTCGGCTGACCGTGATGACGGCGTCTTCTTCCGCAATCAGGTCTTCGATATTGATTTCACCTTCTTCGTCTACGATTCGCGTGCGGCGCTCGTCCCCATATTTCTTCTGGACATCACGAAGCTCCTTGATGATCACCTCGCGCAGCT
>DASTBJ010000227.1:0-6133 GCA_035712125.1 Terriglobia bacterium | reverse complement strand
CCGAAATCGCAAATCTCAGATTGGACTGGCACTCGTCGCGTAGACAGTCCAATTCTAAGATTTGCGATTTCGGGATTTGAAATGCAGGATTCGTCCAATTTCAAAATCTCTTCACGAGGTGCAGTCCCTTTCTCTTTTCCCCTGCAGAGCATTGAGCTTGACGGCCACTCATCTGCAAGGCACTCTCGATTCAGGTCTTTTCCGGGAGAAGCCTCATGGGTTGGAAGTCTGCGCTGGCTACAGTGGGAATAATTATGCTGTCCGGCTCGATGGTGAGAGCTCAGGAAACACGGCTCGTTACGGCCGGAAAAGAGTACGAAGCTTCCGGCAACCAGCGGCGCTGGTTCGGCACTGGATATCGCGACATCTGGGCCACGCCGTTCGAGGCTCCGGTTCTTGACCTGTCCAAAGAAGCCGGAGGACTGGAGCCGGTCCGTCAGGTAGGCGGACTTCAGACCGCAGGATTGGCGATGCGCGGAGCCGACGGTCGCTCGTATACGTTTCGCTCGCTCCATAAGGAACCTGAACGGCTGCTCCCTCCCGAACTGCGCGAGAGCTGGCCTGCCAAGATGCTCCGGGATGCGACTTCTGCGACACACCCCGGCGCGGCGGTCATGCTCCCCGTACTGGCGGAAGCGGCCGGCATTCCGCATACGTCGCCTCGGCTGGTCGTCATGCCTGACGATCCGAAACTCGAAAAATTCCAGGAGACATTTGGGAACAAACTCGGCACGTTCGAAGAGTTTCCGACTGCTGGTTCCGCGGGCAGTCCGGGCTTTGCGGGCGCAACCGAAATCATCTCAACGGCCGAACTGTGGGAGCGTTGGCTTCAAGGGGATCGGATAGACACTCGCGCGCTCGTGCGGGCTCGCATGCTGGATCTTTTTGTCGACAACTACGATCGGCGCAGAGGTCAGTGGCGCTGGATGCGCATTCCCGGACGTCCCTCCTGGGTACCGCTTCCGGAAGACCCGGATATGGCTTTCTTGCACCACGACGGCCTTGTGCAGAAAGCGATGCGGCAATTCCGCCCGCAGTTGATGGAGTTTTCGGATGAATATCCCAAGAGTCTTGAAGGACCGGAGATTCTGGCATCGGAGGTCGATCGTTGGCTGCTCTCGGAGGTGGACGTCGAGCTCTTCCGCGAAACGGCACGGGACCTTCAGTCCGCATGGACGGATGAAGTACTCGAGAAGGCGGTCGCGCAACTTCCATCGGAATGGCGTACCGTCGACAACGGCTTCATCGCCGGTTCGCTGAAAGCCCGGCGAGCGGAGCTCGTGACATACATTGAGCGTTTTTACGAGTTCATCACGAGGAAAGTGGACGTCCATCTGACGGATCACGCCGAGCGAGTGGTTATTAATCGTGACTCCGATGAGCAGATGACGGTCACGGCGACGGTGACGGGAGACTCTTCGCCTTTCTTTCATCGGACCTTCGAGACCGACGATACCGACGAAGTTCGTATTTACCTCCATGGAGGTGACGATCAAGTCGTGCGGAACGGGTCCGGAAGCTCCATCCGTGTTCGTGTTTTGGCTGATGAAGGGGCCAAGACCGTGCAGTCTCCGGACGCGAGAACGGAATTCTGGCGAGGTGAGGGTGCAGTCACAGGCGGAAAAGTTATCAAGAGGGATCCGTGGGTGAACCCGTCACCCGTCAAGGATGCGCCATGGATAGAGCCACGAAACTATGGCGCGACAACTATCGTCTTGCCGGCGGCCTGGTACGCAACCGATATCGGATTTGTCCTCGGAGCGAGTGTGACGCGGACGACCTACGGCTTTCGAAGTTTTCCGGCAGCGAGAAAGCAGGTTATCCGCGGCGGCTGGGCTTTCGGGCCGATGGCGGGAAAGGTCGAGTACCATGGCCTTTTTACGCAATCTGCGTCTCGTGTGGGCGTTGACTTGCGGGCGTTCGGGTCCGGCGTTGAGCAGATCAACTATTTTGGTCTCGGTAACGAGACACCCGAGCAGCCTTCATCGCGCTATCGTTCGCGGCAGCGGGCCTTCGAAGTCGCACCGTCTCTCCGAATCGGAACAACCTCCCGCTTTCAAATGAATATCGGGCCGCAGTTTCGCCATACGCGGTCGGACATGGATGATCCGACGTTGCTTGCCGAAGAGGCACCGTACGGTACGGGCAATTTCGGATCGTTGCGATTCAGGGCAACCTTGGATGCCGACACTCGTCGGCAATCCAACGCCAACATCATGGACCTCGCTTCGGGATCGAATCGGGAAGATTCCGACCAGGCGGCGGGTTTCTGGATTCGTGTCCGCGGATCGACGTTTGTCGCGCCGCCCGGGCTGGATGTCGAGGATACCTACGGCGGTGCGGAAGGAGTTGTTTCGGGATATATGGGTTCCGAAGATGTGCAACTGGCGTTGCGCGTCGGTGGCGCGAAACTGTTCGGAACGTTTCCCTATTTCGACGCGGCTTCACTCGGTGGCGCGACGAATAGAGGCTACCGCACGGATCGGTTTTCCGGGGGTTCCTCGGTTTATGGGAGCGCCGAACTTCGAACCTATCTGACCGGTCCCCAATATGAATCGGTCTTTCCGGTTCGTTTCGGGCTCGTCGGCTTCTTCGACGTTGGCCGTGTGTGGCAATCCGGTGAAGACTCGCGAAAGTGGCATCCTTCGGGTGGTGGCGGCATCCTGCTGAAAGCGGTCGGCACGCCGATGGTGTTCCGAGTGGTTGTCGCACATAGTTCGGAATCCACGCTGTTTTATATGGGGTCGGGATTCCGGTTCTAGCGCCGTTTTGAGTCCTGAGTCACTCGCGGCCTGATCCCAGATGCCCCAAAATTTTTCTGAGGTTTCCGTCGCCCGCTTCCAACCGCTCCTCCGCATCCTTGCGCGAGCACCCGGTTGCGCCCATCACCACAGCAACCTTGAGTTTGCCGCCGGACTGCTCGCTGAGCTTCCGCGCTTCTTCGTCGTTTATACCGAGAATCTCGCACAGCATGTGAACGCCGCGCCTGCGCAGCTTGGTGTTTGTCATCGTGACGTTGATCATCCAGTTGCTGTACGTCATGCCCAGCCGGATCATCGTCGCAGTGCTGATCATGTTGAGGACGAGCTTCTGCGCCGTCCCCGCCTTCATTCGCGTGGATCCCGTGACGATTTCCGGCCCCACCAGCGTTTCGATCACAACGTCCGCGACCTTCGCGATCGGACTGTCCGAGGCCGCCACAACCGCGGCAGTGCGCGCATTCTTCGACTTTCCGTATTCCAGAGCTGCGATTGTGTACGGTGTCTTCCCACTTGCTGCAATGCCAATCACCAGGTCCTTCGCGCAGACCTTTCGAGCTTTAAGATCAGTCGCCGCTTTGGCAGGATCGTCTTCGGCGCCTTCCAGCGCGTGCACAAGAGCCTTGGAGCCACCGGCCATGATCGCTTCGATCCATTCCGGAGGCGTGCTGAATGTTGTCGGACACTCTGCGGCATCAAGTGCGCCGATGCGGCCACTCGTCCCGGCACCGACGTAGAGAATGCGGCCGCCTGAGCGAATTGCTTCAACGGCCAGATCGACGGTCTTCGCGATATTCGGCACGGCCGTCCCTACCGCGTTGGCGACCAGAGCATCTTCGGTATTGATGATTCTCAGAATTCGCTCGGTCGGAAACAGGTCGATGTCAACGGAGCGCGGATTGCGCCGTTCAGTAGTCATTACTTGTTCAGCCGTATTTCTGCCCTCTGGTAATCAAGCGTTAGACGGTAGCTTTTCAGAGCGTCGTATCCGATTACGCCAGATAACTCGGTTTGGATTAGACCGGACATGGGCTTCAGTTCAATCGCCATGACCTTTTCATACAGCTTTGTTTCAAACGGAGTCTTCAACGTGACACTGGAAACCATGAGGACGCCGTCGTCGAGGCCGCCGATTCCTCCGATGGGAAGGTCCACGGAGGCTCCGGGCGTGTTCTTGTTTACACCGAGATTGTTTGCCATCGAATAGGCCAGAAGTGTTGTGTCCGCGCCGCTATCGATGAGGAAATTCCCCTTGAACCGGCCGTTCACTTCGGTCGGAACCAGCAGAAGCCCGCTGAAGAACCAGGCGGGAACCACCAAACCTCCATTGGGGACGTTGCGCGCGAGCTCAATCTGATTGCGGGGGTAGTCCATCGTAACGATGAAGTCCGCGAGCAGCGAAGGACCGAGAATCCCGTCCATCACGAGTTCAAGCAGCGGATTGCTTACGGTACCGAGCGGAAGGTTCTTCACCGTCACATCGCCGATTTTCAGCGTGTCTGCCCGATAAATGGGCGAATCGACCTTTCCTTCGCCGCCGAGGCCGAACATGATGTTGGTCGCGATCTTCTTCAGCCCCAGGCTGGTGGCGACTTTCTGTGTGAGCACGGTCTGGGTGGCGCCGGTATCGACAAGGAATCGGAACGGCCCCCGGCCGTTGATGAAGACTTCGGCGAACTGGAACGGCAACAACGGCATCTGCTGGACTTTGATAGGCGCGGGCTGCTGGGGCGCGTCCACCTGGCCCATCTCTACGCCGGCGAAGGCGGCGGAAATGTCGAGCGCGGCCCTGGCCATCGGTACTCGATCGGTATCCCCGGGATTGAGCTTTAGATACTCCTGAAGCTGGCGTTCGGCTTCTTTCAACTTTTTTTGGAGAGCGAGGGCGTCGGCGATGTAGAAGCGGTAGATCGGTTCTTTGGGTTCAAGTTCGATTGCACGATTGAAGGATTTCACCGCCTCCGCTGTTTTCATGCGGGCCATCGCCAGCTTTCCCAGCCCAAAGTGGGCACGACCTGTTTTTTCGTTCATTTGGAGTGCGGAACGGTAGAGCGCGTCGGCCTGCTCGAAGCGACCCTTTCGGTACTCCACTTCACCCTGGAAAGCGACCGTTTCTGCGGTTTTCGGGCTGGCAGCGAGGCGGGCTTCGGCCTTTTGTATCTCGTCTTTAAGAAGAAGGTCGGCAAATGTTTCCGGGCGGGAGACCTGTCCGGCCGCCCCCTGGACGCCTTCGATCCGTCCGGTCCAACCGGACACAAAAAGTGAGGTTAAGGCCGTAAGAACAAGGAGATGGCGGCTTGACATAGGTACGACGGCTCCTTTACTATCAGATCTTTTCGACAGGCACCGGAGAGGTAACCGAGCACATGTCTACTCGATTCGTGACCGCGGCCGAAGCGACGGCCCTGGATAAATGGTACGTGATTGACGCAAACGATCAGGTACTTGGACGCATTGCGACGAAAGCCGCAACCATCCTTTCCGGAAAACATCGCGCTCATTATGCCCCCTTTCTCGTGACCGGGGATCATGTCGTCATTATTAACGCAGACAAGGTCCGCTTGACGGGCCAGAAGCGGGAAACGAAGGTCTATCGCTGGCACACGCTTTATCCGGGCGGGCTGCGAGAAGCCAAGGTCAGCAACATCATGGAAAGCGAGCCGGAAAGGGTTATCCGTGAAGCTGTCCTGGGAATGTTGCCCAAGAACAAGCTGCGCAAACGTCTCGTGCAGCGTCTTAAGGTTTATCGTGCGGCGCAACATCCGCACGCGGCGCAGCGGCCCGAGCCGCTCGCGCTGTAGAGTCCTGGAGGTTCATTGATTTCAGTTCAGAACCAAAACTACGGAACGGGCCGGCGCAAGACTTCAACAGCCCGTGTATTTTTGAGACCCGGATCCGGGAAACTCACAGTCAACAACAAACCCTTCGAACAGTACTTCTTCGATGAAACTCACCGAATGCTGGTGAAGCAGCCGTTGCAGGCTTCCGAAACGCTCGCCAAGTTTGACGTCATCATCCTCGTCGAGGGCGGCGGTATGCACGGGCAGGCGGGTGCCGTACAGCATGGCATCGCCAGAGCGCTGGTACAGTACAGCGCGGAACTGCGGCCCGTTCTGAAGAAGGCAGGGTTTTTGCGGCGCGATCCTCGAATGAAGGAGCGCAAAAAATATGGTCAGCCTGGTGCGCGCAAGCGCTTCCAGTTCTCGAAACGTTAATCGGAGGTTTATTTGGCATCTATCACAATGAAGGAACTTCTGGAGGCCGGCGTCCATTTCGGCCACCAGACGAAGCGCTGGAATCCGAAGATGAAGCAATACATCTTCGGCGAGCGCAACGGCATCTACATCATCGATCTTCAAAAGACTCTCAAACTT
>DASTBJ010000226.1:0-3479 GCA_035712125.1 Terriglobia bacterium | reverse complement strand
TTGAATCTGGGCAAAGCTATAGCCACGGGCGGGATTATAGGGAGCGGGCGTTGTTCCGGTCAGGGTCGTGCAGATGTTTTCGTTGGCCGGGATGTAAATCATCCGCGTTGCCGGGCTGTAAGCAATAGGGGGCCAGTTCTTGCCACCCGACAAACCGGGACAGTAGTTGGCGGCCTTTCCGGTTGCCGGCTTGTGCACAGGGTCGACGTCGGGCCGTCCTGTTTTCGGGTCGAGGCTTTTGAACACATTCTGACGGACGTAAGGCATGCCTTCGACAAACGAGATTTTGCTGTCGCTTCGCTCGAGGAAATAGAGATAGCCGTTACGAGCAACATCGATGAGTCCTTTGATCGTCCGTCCACCGCGACGGAAATCGACCACGATCGGCGGCGAGACTTCGTCCCAATCCCACGACTCATTCGGACTGTATTGAAAATGCCCCTTGATGCTTCCGTTGGCCACATCGATGGCAATCGTTGAAGCGGTGTAGAGATTGTCCCCTGGCCGCTGATCGCCCATCCAGGGGCCACCGTTTCCAACTCCCCAGAACGCGAGATTCGTTTCGGGATCGTAATTCCCTGTGACCCAAACGGATCCGCCACCGGTTTTCCACTGATCGCCGTTGGGCCATGTGTCGCTTCCGGGTTCGCCGGGCGCAGGAATGGTATAAGTTCGCCAGAGTTCCTTGCCGGTTTCGGGATCGTATGCCGCGACGAAACCGCGGATGCCGTTTTCGCCACCGGACACCCCGATCATTACTTTTCCATCGGCCACGAGCGGAGCGAGGGACATGTAGTACCCGGTCGTTGAATCGGCAACCGCTGATGACCATACTTCGCGCCCGGTCTTTGCGTCGAGCGCAACGAGAAAAGCATCGCCGGCCGCGAAGTACACTTTGTCTCCGTATAGAGCGACACCGCGTGTCGTTTGATGCAGAACACGCGCGCCCTGAATTGGAGTCTTCCTGTAGGTCCAGAGTGTGCGGCCGGTCCTGGCTTCGATGGCCATGACCTGATAGCCCGGTGTCGACACGAACATCACGCCGTTGTTCACCATAGGCGGCGCCTCGTGACCGTTATTCTGCCCGGTCAGAAGGACCCACTTGAGCTGAAGCTGATCGACATTCCCGCGTTTGATTTGATCCAGCGGACTATAGCCCCAGCCGTCGTACGTTCGCCGAACCGACAACCAATCGCCGTCTTCAGGCTTCTTCAGGCGCTCGCCAGTGACAGGCTTATAGCTCTGCAGGACCGCCGGGATGGGCGCCTGCTGTTGTTGTCCGCGTCCTCCCCCGCCCCCTCCGCCCCCCTGGGGGCCTGCTGCAGGAACTGGAGGGACTGCCGGAGCCTGTTGACCCGATCCGATCTCGTAAAGGGAGAAGACCGTAACAAGCGCGATCGCAATAACGATATGTGTTCGTTTCATTCTTAGCCTCGTCAAAATGTGATCGACCGGTCCCCTGGCGGGCGAGGGATTACAGCAATCCAGCGGAATAGTCGCATAGTTGCGGAGTCACTATACGACGTCAGGAAGAGATTTTGAACCTGGTCTACTGCCGGACGCAGTTCTTGCCGGCTTCCTTTGCGCGGTAGAGAGCCGCGTCCGCCGCTTCGAGGACAACTTCGGGCCTGACGTGGTTGCCGGAACTGTCGGCGACACCGATGCTGACTGTAATCCGTAAGGACGGTTCGGCATCGGGACCTTTTGCTTTCCCGGTATGTGCCCTGCCATTCAACACGAGCCCCATCTCGGCGATGGCATCACGCATGGATTCCAGAAACGGCTGGACTTCCTCCGCCGAACGGCCGTTGAAAACGAGCGCAAACTCTTCGCCACCGTAACGGAAAGCGCGTCCGCCGCCCTTGACGCCAAACAACATTGAGGCGACCGTTTTGAGAATCTGATCTCCGGCGTCATGACCATAGGTGTCGTTGAAGCTCTTGAAATTATCGACATCACACATCGCAATCGTGTAACGGCGACGCAACTGTTGCAGCACCTCATTGAACGCTCGCCGGCCGGGCAGGCCGGTGAGTTCATCGCGATAGGCCATGTCGAAACCATGTTCGAGGACCGCAAAGCTGAGAACAAGACCGACGGCGCTGCCGAAAAGATACAGCGTACCCGGATCCCCAACATGCCCGATCGCGGCTAATACCCCCATCAACGCCCAAAACAGACCGGCTTCAACGCTCGTTCTGCGAAGGCAGACGAGCACGACGAGGAAGCAAGCAACTGCGGTAAATGAGAGGACAACGCTCCACGACATCCATGTCCAGGACAGGGAGTGTTCGCCGAACCGCAGGAAGGTGTGAAGCGTTGCAGAACTGCTATCACCAGCCAACTCTACCAGCAGAATCTGTACAGCGATGAGTCCAGCCTTAAAAGCTCCTTCCAGCGTCATAAACCCGTGTTCCTTCGTTGCCGCGAACAGTGCGAAGTTTAGAGGAATAAGAAATGCCATCGCCGATTCCATCATGCCCGGTTGAAAGTTGGGTTGCCCAAAAGTCCATATGGCAAGAGTGGCAACGACCGACGCGCAAAGGACTCTGGCGTAATTGTGGTACCAGCTCAGCAGAGTGGACGAGGCCAGGGTTCCGAAACAGATAAACGCGGCATAACGGACAGCAGCTTCGCGCACAGACTGTTCCTGATGGATAGCCCATGCGACAAACAGCAGGACTGCTCCTGGCAACACCAGGCTGATCACTCGTCTAAGTTGGAAGGCGTTGCGACGAATATCCGTTTGCCTCTTGCATCGGGTTTATATGGATCGCCGTCTGAAGAGCAGGAGCAAAGCGAGTCCCCATCCTGCCAGCCCAAACCATGCGATGGGATGTGCCATAACTCCAGCGAGACTGCTCCCGGTCTCTGACTGCTCGTTTACGCCGCCAGTTCCGATAACGGTAGGTATCGGCGCGGGCACTGGCTTCGGCGTGGGCACAAGTAATGCCAGTGCCGACGCCTCCGCCGTGCGTGCATCCAGTTGCGATTTGAGGCGTTCCACTTCCCTCTCTAATTGCCGGACCAGTGCGCCACCGACTGCACCAAGCGCGAGAGCCCGCGCGTTCTCGGCAATTTGTGCAGCGGTGCGCGAAAGCTGTGCGACGTCGGCGCCCTTTGGGTTGTCCTTGTAGGCCTTCTCGGCGCTTCCAAGAAACTCCTGAGCCTGCTTCAACGCCTCACGCGTGCGCGCTTCTTCCGTCTCAACCCCCTTTGATCCGCCTGTCGCGAGAATGCCCGACTTCGACGCCAGTTCCACGGCTTTCCGAGCCTGAAGCAGCGCATTCGGCAGGCTACCCGCGGAAACCGGTCTGCGATCGTAGTCGCCATAGTGCGTGTAATACAGCAGCTTTCCAGTGATCGCCTGCGCATCGCCGGCCTTGTTATCGCGTGCGCTGTAGAGGACTACAAGAGGGCTCGGATCCACGACCGCGTAGTTCGGCTCTGCGGTTAACATCAGCCAAAAAGTCTGATAG
>DASTBJ010000225.1:0-6268 GCA_035712125.1 Terriglobia bacterium | reverse complement strand
CCGCTATTTAAGCTTGAAGACGCCAGGCCTTGTTCATGATATTTTTTGTCCACTTCTCCGGGAGGGATTCCATGATCCGACTTTCCAGAATAGCCGTTCTGGCTTCACTGACCCTTGCGATGAGCGTCAGTGTGGTTATCTTCGGGCAACAAAACCGTGTGGCGAACACGGCTTCAACCGCGGTGAACGTCACCAACGACGTGCTTCGGCGCGCCGCAGCAGCGAACGATCTTCTGCCTGGTGCCTGGCTAAGCTACGGTCGCACACAAGGCGAAACGCGATACTCCACGTTGAAACAGATCGACAGCACCAACGCGAAACGAATGGGCCTGGCATGGTCGTACGTCATGGGCGCGGGCGGCGGGAATCAGGAATCCACCCCACTCATGTGGAACAACACTCTTTACGGAATCACGACGTGGAGCGTTGTCTTTGCCCTGGATGCGCGCACAGGAAAGGAACTGTGGCGCTGGGATCCTGAGGTCAACCAGACCACCGTGCGGCCCAGGATTTGCTGCGGCAATGTGAACCGCGGAATCGCCCTGTATAACGGCATGGTCATCGCGCCGTCAATCGACGGCCGACTGTTCGCGCTGAACGCCCTCACCGGCAAGCCGGTATGGGAAACGCGAGTGGTCTATCCCCAGGATCAATACACGTTGACGATGGCGCCGCGTATCGCCGGGGGCAAGGTCATCATCGGCGCATCCGGCGGCGACAAACCGACGCGCGGACAGTTTGCAGCGGTGGATGCACAGACAGGCCAATTCCTCTGGCGCTTCTATACGGTGCCCGGCGACCCTTCCCAGCCGTATGAGAGTGAAGCCCTGCGGCGTGCGGCTAAAACCTGGGGTGGCGAATTTTACAAAGAAGGAGGGGGCGGCGCTGTCTGGGACGGCCTTGCCTATGATCCCGAAGCGAATCTCGTGTATGTCGGCACCGGCAACGCGCAACCCTGGGTACAGAAGTTCCGAGGTACGCAGAACGTCGACAACCTTTATACATGCTCAATCCTTGCCGTTGACCTGACGACGGGACAGCTGAAGTGGTACTACCAGGCGACACCCAACGACAACTGGGATTTCGACAATGTGCAGCAACTCATGCTGCTGGATCTGAACATCAACGGCCGCATGCGCAAGGTGCTCACGCAGGCCTCAAAGAATGGGTTCTTCTATGTCCTGGATCGCGTGACAGGAGAGTTCATTTCAGCCGAACCGTTCGTGAAGGTGAGCTGGGCGTTAAGCATAGGCAAGGATGGCCGGCCTGTCGTGAATCCCGCAGCGTATTACGACCAGGATCCGATTTCGATTTACCCAACAGGTGGCGGCGGTCACAACTGGTCGCCCATGTCCTTCAATCCTGCCACCGGGCTTGTCTACATTCCGTCGTCCTATCAAAGTTTCCCCTACCAGGCCCAGGCGACGTTCAGACCGGGGTCCACCGGATACGTTCGTCCTCAGGGGCCCACTAAAACGATCGAACCGTCGTTCGGTCCGGAGCCTCCAGCCGGTGCGCGTGGAGGTTTGCAGGCGTGGGATCCGGTGCATCAGAAGCTGAAGTGGAACATCGAAGGCGGCGGCGGTATCGGCGGTGGAACGACAACGACGGCCGGCAATCTCGTGTTCCAGACAATCAACGATGGCCGGTTCCGCGCGATCAGCGCCGACAAAGGTGAGGTCCTGTACGAAACGAAGGTGACGCGCACCGGAATGGGTGCACCGATCACCTACGAAGTCGACGGGAAACAATACGTCGCGTTCGCAGGCGGGCTAGGCCGCGCTGCAGCGGTGGTCGGACCGAACAACGCGACGGTGGACAACGCGCCGATCATGTTCGTGTTTGCGCTCGATGGCACCGCCGAGATGCCGGCCCCTCCGCCGCCGGCAGCGGCTCCTGCCGCGGGGGCCGGGCCGACGGCAGCCCCCGCCACGGCTGTTCCACCCGTCCCCGCAGCTGCTCCTGAACAAAAGTAGGAACGCAAAGTCGGGTTGTTTCATGCCCCTGAGTCAGGGGGGCATGAAACGACCGGTTATGGACGCCCAGATAAGAATCCCGCAGTTGGTCCAAACCGCAGCAGTCACAACACTCATCACGAGTCCATCCAGCACGCCGTGGGAAAGCACGCCCAACACAAGTGATGCTTAGGCTTCGGCAGAAAAAATGGGGACCAAACCAACTGGCGGTCTGGCCCCCATTTTCTCAGTTCAATTCGGAGTCTGTCCCTAGTTATTGTTTGGATTGCCGGGAGCCGGTGGGACTCCGCCGCGCGCGCCGCCGCCCTGACCACCACGGGCACCGCCACCCGCACCACCCGCGCCGGCACCTCCGCCGCCGCCTCGACCACCACCGCGAGCGCCAGCAGGCGCTATAGGATTCGCGCGTTCAAAGCGTGATGTCTCAATGTAGTTACGGACTGCGGTGTTGCCTTCGTGGCATGCAAATTCGTAGAAGCCATAGTCCGGGTGCAGTTCCCATGGAAACTCCACGGACCAGGGACGCGTGAGAACAACGGGGTCTTCAATCGTCATCTTGTAGTCGATCGTCTCGGGACCCGTACGTGTAAGGCGCTCGACGATACGCATCTGATCCGACTGTGGGTTTAAGCCCTGCGTAGGAGATCCCGGAATACCACGGTTGGTCATCGCGGGTTTACCGTTAAAGTTCAACGTTTCAATGACCAGAGTGTTGCCTTCCCAGCGGCCTCTCGACTCGCCGAGATACTGTTTGATTGTCGGATCGAGATTCGGGCGGCCATCGGTCGGAATGATTCTCGCCTCGTGCGCCATCTCCAAAAGAATGATGACGTACCCCGGAGACTGCATGACACGGATGCCGACGTTGTAGTTGCGGGTCAGCATCGATACCGGGAGGCCCCGCGTAATGCAGCGATCCCAGGTATCGAAATCGTTTATGTTGTCGAATATGTCAATCGTCCTCTTGCTTCCGTCCGTGGCTGTAACTTCCACGGTCCGCGGCTTGTAGCTGCCGTGAAGCTGAGCGAGCATTTCCTGGCCTTTAGGCGTGAGTGCCGGGAACTGGCCATCAGGAGGATCACTGATCAACGACGTCAGCCGCGACGCCGGGCCTCCATCGGATGTAGGGACGGTTGCGCTTGCCTGTTGTTTGATGCGGTTTGCTGCCGCCTGTTGAGCGGTAGCAAACTCTTCGTCGGTGAGGAATCGGCGATCCCCATACTGTCCTCGGCGTACGAGCGGCGTGGTGATCAGGTGGTCCAGCGGCCACATTCCCTGCAGATCCGGCTCACCCCATGGCGTTTTGGGAGGGACGTAGGGAGTTGTGGCGCGAGGAGCTGCGCCGCGGCCAGCCGTAGCAGGCTGCTGGCCTCGTGCCTGTGCCAGTGCCGCCTCCGGCGCCAATGCGATCATAAGGCCGATGCCCAGGCTGATTCCGCACAGAGTCTTGTGTCTGGTCATAACCAACTCCTACTTGTCGTCCCGTTGCGTACCGCCGAGTTCCAGCTTCTTGCCGTCCGGGAATTCGATACCTCTGGAATTCATCCGCTTCGCGCCGTCTTTCGCCGGAGAACCAGTGACCTTCACCCGCGTTCCCGGCGGGAGCGTGTCCCGAGTCCAGCCGAGACGGAACATGACGTTGGGCGACCCGCCCTCAACACCCCATCGTTCGACCTTGCCGTCGGGCATCACCGCATCGATGTAGAGCCACGAATGCGGGTTCACAAAATCCATCTTGTAGACTTTGCCTTCCAGAGTGACCGTCTTGCTGCCGTCGAACTCCGCTGAAAAGGAATGATGCGCGGACACGGTCACGGCAGCCGCAATCAGCACTACAATACTCGCCGCGAAGATCATCATTTTCTTGCCCATGGGTTCTACTCCCTTTTATGTACTCTTGAGAACGTTATTATATGCCCTTTAGCGTACCGTCACGGTTTGGGCTTTAGTAAATCTTCATACAGAAGATTATCTGCAAACGGCACGCATTTGTGTTCGAGCAACTGCGCTTGCGGCTCAATAACTCGATATAGCGGCATTTCAATTGTCCACGGCCGCGAATAGGTTTCGGGATCCTCCAGTGTCGCTTCATATCGGATATGGTTCGGCCCCAGCAGTGTGAACCGTTCTGTAACCCTCAATTTGTTGCTGAAATGATTGCCGGCGCGATCCAGCCACCGATCCCCGATCTGGCTGATCGTCTGGACGACCAGAACATCACCTTCCCACTTTCCGTTCGACTTGCCCATCCAGGCATCCGCGGGAATGTCCTTATGATCCTTCATGGCGACCGCTCTGTGCATTGCTGCAAACGGGTAGACCATCAGGATGTCGGCATCGGCTGCGCCCTGGAAAATCTGGAATGGCAGGTTGTGGTAGGTCGCGCGCGGAATCCCCAGCATGTAGCACTTTGCCTCGGGATCTTCCCTGGGAAACTTCGCGCGATTTTCGTTCCGCTTCTTCAGCGCTTCCGGTAGATACGGAATCGTCCCCTCGCGGATCACGCTACGTCCCGCGGGAATGGCTGCGATCGCGCCGAGTCTCCAGAAATCGTTGAGCGCTTCTGCGTTATGCGCTTCGAGATTCCAGTTGGCGGAATTCATGGCCTGCCAGATGCCATTCAAGTCGGGACGGCCGTACAGACGTGTTTCCCGGTTTACCTGATAGCCTCGTTGGGCTGCCGGAGCCGCCTGTTGCCCTCGCTGCGGAGTTGGCGCAGCAGGTTGTGGTGCTCGTTGTTGGGCATGGCCGAAAGTAATGGTTAGCAGGATTGCGGCCGCTATTGCGAAAACTGCAAGTAATCGATATCTCATCGCCGGGAAGTATACCGAAATTCAGGCCGAAGGTTTCAACTCCGCAGAATCGCTGCCATAATGCAGGTTCCTTAAGGAGGCTCTCGTTATGAAGATGCACATCGGCGCCGGGTTGCTTCTGGCTGCCACCGTTGTCATTGCTCAAACAGCTCAGAACCCGGCGGACACTCCAGAAGCACACGTCGCTCTCGCGCAGACAGCAGCCGGCGAGGATTATCAGAACCTATTCAACTTCATGTGTGCCGCCCCGGGACAACGAGGCGGCGGACGCGGAGCAGGAGGAGCGGGCGGCGGACGCGGGCAAGGCGCAGGTGCTGGCGCTGGAGCCGCGGCGCCACGCGGAGGCGGAGGAGGTGGTGGTGGTGGCGGACGCGGTACACCAGACCGCTCGACGTGGTACGCCGAACCGGTCAAGGTCTTTGACAACTTCTACTTCGTCGGTCAGACCGAGTACTCCGTGTGGGCTATCACGACCTCACAAGGCATCATCCTCATTGACACGATCTTTGACTACTCCGTGGAAGAGGAAGTTATCGGTGGACTCAAGAAGCTGGGCTTAAACCCTGCCGATATCAAATACGCCATCGTCAGTCATCCCCACCCGGATCATCACGGCGGCGCCAAGTTCCTGCAGGATAACTACAAGGCGCGCATCGTTCTGTCGGCGGCCGACTGGGACATGCTCGAAAAATCCAACGGAACGAAGCCGACGCGTGACATGGTGGCCACCGATGGTCAGAAGCTCACCCTGGGCGACACGACAATCACCATGTACGTGACGCCGGGCCACACACCGGGCACGCTTTCGTTCCTGATTCCCGTGAAGGAAAGCGGCAAATCACACCTCGCGGCGATGTGGGGCGGTACCGGACTCAACGCCGATCGCGAGTCCTTGACCAACTACATCGCGTCCGCGAAGCGATTCAGCGAAATCGCCCGACAGGCCGGAGCCGACATCGTTCTCTCGAACCACACGGATTGGGACCGGGGAAAAATCAACCTGGGAATCCTCGCCAAACGTGCGCCGGGCACACCCAATCCCTACGTTACCGGCTATGAGAATGTGCGCCGATACTTAAAGGTTGCCGAAGAGTGTGCGACCGCCCGCCTCCTGCGGCTGAATTGAAGGGCTGAATCTGACTGGGAGGAATCATGTTACTGATACGCGACATCATGTACTGCAAACCCGGTAAAGTCCGTCCCCTGGTTGAAAAGTTTCTCGCCATAAAGAAGCTGAGCGAGAAAATGGGCGTGCCTATGCGTGTTATGACCGACGTGAGCGCCGAACGCTACTGGACCGTCGTCGCCGAGATCGAAGTCCCGAGTTTGGAAGCTTTCATGGCAATGGGAGCAAACGGCGACGATGCGAAGGAGTTCGAATCGATCATGAAGGGATACCACGATCTGGTGGACCAGGGTCGCCGGGAGATCTACACGCTCGAAGGCGTTTAGCCGGGCCAAAATCTAGGTCAGGCTAGT
>DASTBJ010000224.1:0-3878 GCA_035712125.1 Terriglobia bacterium | reverse complement strand
ACAGCATGGGAAGCCCTGTTGGAGCGCAATCAATGCGAAGGCGGTTGGAATAACCCAGCTTACGGTTCCCGGGAACCAGGACCATCCGAACTTGTCAGGATTGAACCGGACCTTACGATCCGCAAATCGAAACTTCAGGGTCCAGAGCCAGTGTCCCTCGCGGCCTTGGTTCGTTAGTAGCCAAGGCAGTGCTTTCTCGACAGCGTCACGCTTCGTTTGAATAGCGTGGAGTGCGATGAAGGCAAGAGAAGTCGTCCAGCATCCTTGAAGATCATCGCCGATGAATGCCGGCCAACTTCCGTCGGGATTTTGCCCACGTTCAAGTAAGCGTCGGCCCTTTTCGTAGACGGGCCCTTGCACGTCACGGAGTGCCATGAGTGCGAGACACGTCGTTTCGACGCTTGGAGACTTGCCGTTTCCACTGGCCCAACCTCCCCCGGGTAAGGCGTGGTTGATGATTGCAGTGCGAATGTTGCGTGTAAGGGCTGGTCTCTCCACAAAGGAATTCGAGCAGCGCGCGACAGAAAATCTTTCGGCCGATTCTCATACGTAACAGAGCAGTTTCAACCGCTCAGGCTGTCTACAGGATGGTAACCATGTTCTCTTCGCCCAATGCTCTCGGAGACAAGTTGCGTAGCGCGAAATACCTCACTGACGAAACGGTCCTTTGGATTGTGTATCTCGCGGCAAAAATGAGGCGTCCGATTCTCATCGAGGGACCGCCCGGTTGTGGCAAGACGGAACTCGCGTATGCGGTGGCCAAGGCGGCCGACACGCACGTTGAGCGACTGCAGTGCTACATGGGGATCAACGAAGAGAAGGCGATTGGCAAGTTTGACGAGGCTTTGCAAAAGCTCTATCTGGAATCGAGTCCGGCTCAATCCGGTGGCGAATGGGAGGCTCTCCGGCAGGAGCTGCACGGTTTGAGTTTCTTCATCGAGGGCCCCCTTCTTCGGGCTCTGCTGCAAGAAGAGAAACCCTGCGTTCTCCTTGTCGATGAGATCGACAAGGTGGATCAAGAGTTCGAGGCCCTGCTTCTCGAGGTTCTAAGTGTTTGGCAGCTGAGTATCCCAAAGTTTGGAACTATTACCGCTCGAACCATACCGTTTGTCGTACTGACTTCCAATGAGGAGCGACGAATTGGAGACGGCAAACTTAACCTTCTGCCATTTGACGCGCTGCGGGATTCTGCTGGGAGTTACGTCCTCGAATCCCACATCGTCACATACGCACCATCCGCCACTGTGCTTCACCTGCTCCGACGAACTTCGGCTGAAGAATCACTTTCAATGAGCCTGGTTGGCGTGGGTGGCGCTGTTTACTCTGGAACCGCCGGCGACCGAACGCCCGTCGAGGTTGCCGCCGCGGATCTGTTCGGCCTCGAAGGTGTCACATTCCCGAAGCTGCCGGGCAGCAAGCAGGAAGTCCAGAGCATCGGCAGCATTATTAAGGGCCCCAACGAACTGCTTCTCGATACTGATGCGACTGAAGCCGCATTCAAAGCCCTGCCGCTGGAGGATTTCCGAATCCTACACCTTGCTGTTCATGGCGTCGCCAACACCGAGTTCCCGGACCGAGCAGCTCTTGTCATGGGCACATCTCCGGCCACACCGGACGACGGTCTTCTGCAGGTCCGCGAGATCCGCGACCTTCCTCTTCGTACCGACTTGGTTGTCCTATCAGCTTGCGAAACCGGTTCTGGAAAGCTCTTAGGCGCCGAAGGCATCGCCAGCCTCGAGCGCGCCTTCCTCCTCGCCGGCGCCAAATCCGTCGTCGCCAGCCTCTGGACCGCGGACGATATCTTCACCATCGCTCTCATGAAGCGCTTCTACCAGCACCTTGTTGCCGGTTCTGATAATGGCTCCGCCCTACGCCAAGCCAAACTTGATCTTCTCCAACAATTCGGTGATCAAGCTCTCCCCACCTATTGGGCTGGCTTCACCCTTGTTGGAGAAGGCTCCATTTCGAATTTCAAGTGAGCGGGAATTTCGATCGTGTGGGCAATTTGAGCCGCCGCTCCGATTGCTAAGAAACGCTAGATCGCTGCTAACGGCAGTTCAGCCGTATCGTTCGGCTAATGGATCATTTTGAGTACCTCGATTTCCTAGCTGAAGTCTTTGTGGCGCGCGAACCCTGAGGAAGTGCCTAGAGGTGAGAGGATTACAAACGTGCTTAGTAAAAGTACCGGGATGCTCCTTAAAGGAGGAGGGTTTTGTGTCGGTGTACGTGCACGATCTCTTCGTGTGGAGGCCACGCGAGTCCGCCCATGTGATGCCACTCTGCGATATGGGAGCGTCGTAACTTCATTACTTTTAGAGCGTTTCCAGATACTCTATCGAGGTTCGAATAGCGATTTCCAAAGGGGATCAGAATGGAACCCGGTCTCATCTACAGCGATTTGATCCGATGCGAGGACCGTTCTGCGGAACTGTATTTGGAATTCTCTGTCCGCTTTCATGATCACGTCGATGTGAGTTGGTTTTGGATTGAATTGGCAATGGACGAGAAACAGCATGCGGGCCTTCTACAACATTGCCTGGAAAACACCTGCTTCGCAGAACAGTTGCCTTCGAAAGAAACCATCATTGGGCTGAAGCGCCGTCTGGAGCGTTTAGAAACGCGCGCTGCTGGCGACGTTCTGAGTATCGATGATGCGTTCGAAATCGCCATCGAGATTGAAAGTTCCGAAATGGAAGATCTCTGCCAGAAGTTAACGGCCCCGATCGCCAGTCCACCTCATGTGGTGCAGAAGAAACTTGACCTCTCTAAGAAAGAACATCTCTCAAAGCTTCGAACGGCTGCCGAACGGTTCGGTGCTTCCGCGGCTATTCGATCACGGTTTGAAGAAATCGGTTAACCCGAATGTCCTTCGGAATCTGATTTTGGCTGGGATTCGTCTTTCGAAAACGACAGTGCGTCGCCGTCCGGCGACACGGTGACCGTTACGAACTCTCCCGGATCGATCTGACTGGTCGATATCAGGCTGGATAGCGGAAAAACAAGATAGCGCTCAATGGCTCGCTTCAAGTGACGGGCACCATACTTCGGATCGGTTCCCTCTTTGAGCAGAAATTCCCTCGCGTCTTGAGTCACTTGCAATGCGAAATTCCGGTCGCCCTGCGTTGATGAAATCCGGTTGGAAACTTCGCTCAATTCCAGATCCAGTATCATTTGCAGATCCCTGGGTGTCAGCGTTCGAAAAACGATTACTTTATCTATCCGATTCATGAACTCCGGGGAGAACCGCCTCTTGGCGGCGTCGACGGCAACTCGGAACATCTTCTGTGATAAAGCGGATTCACTCTCGGATCCCCTCGCGGATACAAAGCCTATTCCTCCACCTAACAACCGGTTCATTTCTCCCGAACCCAGATTCGAAGTCATGAAAACGACCGTGCGCGAGAGGTCGACCTTTGTATTGTCGCCAAGGGTGACAACTCCTTTGTCGAGAATAGCGAGCAGTAATTGCCACAAGGCATCGCTCGCTTTCTCGATCTCGTCAAAGAGGAGAAAGTTCAGTTTCAGGGTTTCGGTTTGAAATCGGTCGATTGCGTCCTGAGTAAGCACAGGTTTGGTTTCGCGGTGGCCGAGATAGCCGGGAGGTGAACCTAAGAGTTTGGCGATCTCATGGCTATGCTGGAACTCCGCACAATCGACTTTGGTAAATGCGTCTCGATCGCCAAAAAGGATTTCCGCTGCCGCCTCGACGATCCTGGTCTTACCCGATCCGGTCGGTCCCAGAAGTAGCAGATTGGCCACAGGTCGACCAGGATTCGACATGCCTGCACGAAACGTCTGGTAGATTCCGACGAATTGGGCGACTGCTTCATCCTGCCCGATAATCTTGCTGCGGAGAGAATCTTCGAATTCTCGAACTG
>DASTBJ010000223.1:0-3288 GCA_035712125.1 Terriglobia bacterium | reverse complement strand
GTTTCAGGCTGTGCCGAAGGAAAACGATCGACTTTTCGACTTCCCCTTGAACGGTTTGAGCTCCTGCGGCGTCTGAACGTTTATGGTCATACCACTATTAATGCTCCTGCTGGGGGTCCAAGACAACTCGGCGGAAGTCGGACGTCTTCAAGGAGAGGTTCAACGGCTCTCTTCGGAGTTCAACCGGTTGCAAAGCCTGGTACAGAACGAGTTGCGCCCGATGTGTACTGCGGAAAGCCGCTTTCAGCCCATCAACCTTCGGATCGCTAACCCGCAGACGCCGATTCTCGCGAATCTGCTTGGCATGGTGAGTAACCCAGCGGACTCGTGTTTGCCGGCCGACATCCGGGTTACCGCAACGTATTTTGATCCGTCCGACACATTTGTCTGCAGCGGCACGGTGACTATTCCGCAGGCTGCTGCCGTTCAAAACACGATGCTCGAGTTTCGACCGTATGAACTTGAGGTGTTCGTGAAATGGTGGGACGGTGCCACTCTGAGGCAGCAGGCCCTCGTTTGTCGCGACTATCAGAGGAACGAGATACGCAGCCCGGGCGACGCGGCGACTTCTCTTCGGCTCTACGTGACAGTTGCACCGAAGCGTGGGGGACTCTCAACTTCCGAGATTCAAGTGACTCTTCCGCGCTTCTTGCGACAGTGACCGGCCAGCCGGCGTGCAGAACTTGCCGTCGACTCGCTGAGGGAGGATCATAGCCCCGTCATTTCGTTGAGCACGTAAGTCACAGAAGAGGTTCGTGATGGGAACGCCCGGTGGAATTTCGTAAGATTTTGCCGCAATGATAGCAAGGGGAGTTCGGAGTGAAGTACCCCGAACTCCCCTGCGTTAGAACTCGAAGCGAAGCTGACCGGCAAGCGTGCGGTTTCCGGACTTGGAATCGATTTCACCGAAAGTGCCAGTATTGATGTTCAGGTTGGGATCACCCGGAGTCGGATGATTGAAGACGTTGTTGGAATCGATGCGGATGGACAACCTTGTCGTTTCCGAGGTTCTAATCGTCTTCTGGATATTGGCATCGACATCCCAGCGCCCTGGACCGTAAATCGGGAACAAGCCCAACGTCCCGAGCTGTCCGGGAGCGGCATTCTGAAGGACGATGTTGCCGTTGGCGTCCGCGATCGCGGTGTTCGTGCAGAACGCCGCGAGGTTCGCAGCAACGTTCTGGCAGGCAGGATCCGGAACTCTCTGATACGTCTGATCGAAGTACTGACCGAAAGTAGAGCCCCATTCAACCTTTCCGTCGCGTGGGAAAGCGCCCACGATGTCGGGAGTACCTGTCCGATTGATGGTGTTTCTCGCGGACACGGCTTGTGGCGCCCCGCTCGAGGCATTAAAGATCGTTCCCAGTTGCCAGCCCCCGATCAAACCGGCGACCCAGCCAGCGCTGTTGCCTCCGATGAGCTTGCCGGGACCGAACGGCAGTTCGAACGATGCATATCCGCGAAAATCATGGACGCGGTGAGACGCGGCAACGGTATAGTCCGCGGCGCGATTCAGGAAGTCCCGATAGTTGGCGGTGATGCCACCACCGTCCGGGGTGCTGCCCTGAACGCCGGTTGCACGGCTCCAGGTCCACGTAGCCTGCCAGGTCATTCCTCTGAGGGGCCGCATCGTGACCTGAGTCTGCAGCGAATGGTAGGTGGACTGGTCGGAATTGTTCCGCATTTCCATGGCAGCAAACTGTGGATTCGCCGTGATGAAGTTATCCGGAAACAGTCCGCTCGATGCCAGCGTTGCGCCGGCTATTGTCTGGCCGACGGGAACGTTCACGCCGATGTTGGTGGTGTTGAGGGAATTCGCCACCGCCCTGAAATCTCCGTTGGCCAGATTCCCGCGGAACGTCGTGTGGCGGCGTAACGCTTCCGAGCCCGTCACAGCGGTTCCCACGACTCCGATACCGGGACCGAAATTCAAGCCATTGAACATCTGGTCGAACATGGGCGCGTTGCCGCCGGCCCGCGTGACGGTTAGTGCTTCCATCAACCCGTTAAACCGGAAATCCGGCTCGTTGTAGTTCAACGTGGAATGGAGCTTCACTCCTCGCGTCCCAACGTATCGCACGTCGAGAATGAGATTGGACGGAAGGGATCTTGTCACTCCCAACGTGAACGTTTGAACGTAAGGCGTCACGTAGTTCGGGTCGTAGAACGCCTGCGCGACGGAGCGATTGTTGGTCGGCACAACGACCACGTCGTCAATCGACGCCGGAACAATCAGCGGAAGAGAGATATTGGTCAGATTGCGATACGACGATCCTCCGCTGTCGATCGCGTTCAGTTCGAGTCCTGGAAGACGACCCGAGTCCGCGTCAATCCATGAAAGACTGTTTCCCGGCAACAGGTACGTGACCTGATAACCACCACGGACCGTTGTCTTGTCCTTTCCTCCGAAACCTGGCGCCCATGAAAAACCAACGGCCGGAGCAAAGTTGTTCGTGTCACTGGGCCAGATTCCGAGGTCAGGATACTTGGAGTCTTTCCCGATCAGAACAACCTCGGTAAGTCCGGCTTTTGTCACGCCGCCGTTGTGGAACGCTTCGTTGAAGTTGCGACCGGACATTCCGAAGTAGCCGGCATTTCCATCGATCGGTCCACGCGTCCAGTACTGGCCGGTAGCGCTGCGAAAATCCGGAACGCGAAACAGATCGTAGCGAACACCCAGATTCAACGTGAACGTCGGAGTGACCTTCCAGTCGTCCTTAACGAAAAAGTCGATCTCGTTCTGATGATTCTCGCGAATTTTTCCACGGGTATCCTTGGGTTGACCCGGATGGTTGTACGACTCCTTGTAGTCGATGTAGCGCGTGTCGGTGGGTTCCCAGGTTTCGAACCGCATCGAGACGCTGCTGACCGATCCCGCAAGAAACAACAACTGATTCTGAGCGAGCGTAATGTTGTTGTTCAAGAGTCCCGAAACCTGATCGATCCCGCGGACAGCCACGTTGCCTGCGCCGCCTGTGATCGTCGGAATCAAACCGAATTGAAGGCTTGTAACCGGAGTCGGCTGGTATCCGGCCGTGTGCGAGTAGCGAAACTCGGTCCCGAACTTCAGCGAGTGACTGCCTTTTGTCCAGCTGAGGTTGTTGCTATAAGTCGTCAACGGGCTTGTGTTGCCGAAGTCGCCGCTTCCGCCGATGACATTATTGCCAAACATGACCGGCCGAACATAGACAGGATATCCGTTGATCTGTGGCAGAAAGCTGAAGGCCTCGTCCTTGACGCCAGGGGTTTCGATTGCCGGCGACCAGTGAAGTGACGTGCTTCGATATC
>DASTBJ010000222.1:0-13911 GCA_035712125.1 Terriglobia bacterium | reverse complement strand
GCGCAGGCTGCGGCCGTCGGACGGGGCAACGCGCCCGCAACGCCCACCGGTCCGAACCAGTGCCACGACATCTCCGTGTATCCCGAAATCGGCCTGGCCGGCGGAGCGTGCGCCGGGCTGGGTCTCCTGCTCGATATCAAGGATGCTGCCAACCCGTACCGCATCGATATGGCGGCCGACGCCAACATGTCGTTCTGGCACTCCGCAACTTTCAACAATGACGGCACCAAGGTTCTGTTCTCCGATGAGTGGGGAGGCGGAAGCCAGCCCCGCTGCCGTTCCACCGACAAACCGGAATGGGGTGCTAACGCGCTATTCACCATCGAGAACAAAAACTTCGTTTTCCACGGCTACTACAAACTACCGGCGCCGCAGACCCCACAGGAAAACTGCGTAGCGCATAATGGGTCGCTCATTCCGATCCCCGGCCGCGACGTGATGGTGCAGGCGTTCTATCAGGGCGGCATCACGGTCTTCGACTGGACCGACATCAAGAACCCCAGGGAGATTGCGTACTTCGATCGCGGACCTGTCGACGCGAACCGGCTGGTCATGGCCGGCTCCTGGTCTGCTTACTGGTACAACGGGCTCATTGTCAGCTCCGAGATCGCTCGCGGCCTGGACATCTACGAGCTCCTGCCCAGCGGACTGATTACGCAAAACGAACTCGATGCGGCCAGGACCGTACGTTTCGATTCCTACAACACGCAGATGCAGCAGAAATTTGTCTGGCCGCCGAGCTTTCCGCTGGCGAAGGCCTACCTCGATCAACTCGAGCGCTCCAATGGCCTTTCGGCGGAGAAGATCCAGGCCACGCGCGACGCGCTGGCTGCCGCCGAAAAGGAAAACGGCGGAAGACGTCGCAGTGCGCTGACACGGCTCGCGACACAATTGAATCGCGATCTGCCGGATAGCTCGGATCAAGCCAAAATGAGGCTGCTGGCTTCTGCGGTCAACGACCTTTCCCGAGTCAGGTAATAGAACACCGGCCGGCGGCGTTCGAGCAGGGGCAGGCGTGGCAGGAAACTATGGGGACTTCAATCTTTCTCCAGACGGAAAGCTGATCGCGGTGCCCCGTCAGGATGCGGCCCGCCAATGCGGACATCTGGTGATCGACTTGCAGCGCGCCGGTGTGTCGAATCCTCTCACCTTTGACCAGGCTAATGACATCAACCCCGTCTTCTCACCAGATGGAAACCAGGTCGCATTCACTTCCTATCGGACAACTGGGCCCCGCTGATCGGGACATAGAGACACACGGCACCGGATCACGCGAGAGTTCACTTGCCTGGAGGTGCGATAAACGCGATGACCTGTCTATCATTCCTGCGGTAGATACTGAAGTCCGTCCGATCCACAGTGAGTACCTGGGATTTCCGATGGAGTTCACTCATGACCACCACGGACGCGTCCGCCAGATCCATCCGCTCCCAGCGCTTCATCAGTGCGCGTACGCGCGGCCAATGAACGGACAGTTCAAAGTCCAGAACAACGGCCTTGCGTTCGATTAACCGAAATAGCGGATCGACGTCGACTCTGTCTTCCCTCAGAAAATACAGGGCCTCCGTCAGGACCGATTCGCACGTGAGCACCGGGGGCCGGATCTGTTTCATTGCTGCCACGGCCCACAAATGATAGGGATCGTTGCGATTGAGGTAGGCTACAAGAGGCCCGGTGTCACAGATCGTGAGCACGACGAAATTTGCGCCTCTTGTTCGTCACGGCTTTACGAGAGCCTGACAGGCTTCCCGCGAGGTCGTGAGTGAGTGCGTAGAATGATTGCGCGTCCTGGTCGGAAGCCGTTTCAACGCGTTCGCGAATTAGTGCAGCCACGGTTCGCCCGGTCGATCGAGCTTCCTCCTGGAGCCTCCGCAGCGTCTCTTCCGGCAGTTTGATCGTAATCCCTTTCATGACGGAAGGGTAACTTCCTTATGTCAGGATTGCAATACCAGTGTCAAGGGCAGATTCAGGTTGATTCCTGACACGTAGAAGCCCACGGCCCATGCCAGGAGGCCGAAGCGCAGGGCCAGGTAGACAAAGAGGAGCATAAGGAATGAGACTGGAACCAGACCGCCGACCGTGTTGTTAAAAATTGCAAACGCAATTCCGCCGGTTAATGCCACAACTCCTGCGACAATCCAATGACAGCGCATCACCGGAAACAAACGTTCGAAAGAGGAATATATCGATTTGTTGCGCTTAAGCGGTGTTGAATTCGACGAGAAGTACTTATGGTGACAAGTCCTCGCACCACTCCGTGGTGCGCGATACGCTCTGACATGCTTACCAGGGGTTGCGCTCGTTTCACTCGGTTACCCCCTGGCTATTATCCTTTCACGCTTCCGGCGTGGCAAAAGCCGGTACTCTTGGGTTCAATTCTGTGCTCGCTTTGGAGTCTCACATTGCTTTCCCAGATTCAGACCAGGGCGGAACGGACGAATTATGTGGAAACAAGCCGGTACGGCGACGTCGTTGCCTTCCTGGGTACCGTAGCAAAGCAATCGCGGCTGGTCCACAACACGACGTTCGGTAATACCGTCGAAGGCCGCCTGTTGCCGCTCGCCGTTGTCGGCAGGGTCGGCGATGCCACGCCTCGCACGGTTCGTGCGTCCGGAAAGCTTCGCGTTTACATTCAGGCCAATATCCATGCGGGCGAAGTCGAAGGGAAGGAAGCCTCACTGGCATTGATTCGAGAGATTGCTTCCGGGAAACACGCGGAATGGCTCGACTCCATGGTTTTGATTATTGCCCCCATTTATAACGCCGATGGGAATGAACGTGTCGCTCCAACCAACCGTGGACCTCAGAACGGACCGGTCGCCGGCGCCGGGACTCGCGCCAACGCGCAGGGGCTAAACCTGAATCGCGACAACATCAAGCTGGACACGCCGGAAGCGCGATCGATGGCGAAACTGCTCAATGACTACGATCCCCACGTCATGATCGACCTTCATACCACCAACGGATCTCATCACGCTTACCATCTCACCTGGGAGATACCGAACAATCCCGCCGTAGACGCCGGCATCACAAGAATCGCTCGCGACGATTGGATGCCGGCCGTCACGAAAGCAGTCCATCAAAAAGACGGCTGGGCGTTGCACTCCTACGGCGATGTCAGCGGCCAGCAGCCGGAGCGGGTTTGGACAACCGTGGAGGATCTGCCGCGATATACGCACAATTATTGGGGCCTCCGCAACCGTTTTGGAATTCTTAGCGAAACGTACTCCTACCTCACATTTCAGGAACGCATCCAGACAGTCACTCGATTCGTAGAAGAAATCCTGAACTTCGCTCATGCGAACGCCAGGCGCATACGCAAGGCTGTCGAAGACGCCGACGAGCGCTCTCTTGTCGGCCAACGCGTGTCGCTGCGGTCTCGCCTGAAAAGATCCGATATGAAAGCGGAGATCCTGATGGGAGATACCGCCGAAGAGATCAATCCTTACAGCGGCCAAACGATGTTGAGGCGTTTGGACGTTCGCAAGCCGGAACTCATGTGGCTCCAGACGGCTTTTGATTCCACGGAATCTGAACGTGTCCCATCGGCTTACTACATTCCTCCTGTGCTCACCGCTGTCGTCGAGCGATTACGCGATCATGGCATCCGGCTCGAGCGTATCGATCGGACGCGCAACCTTGGCCTGGAAGAGTTCCGTATCGAGACGACGCAGGTCGCCGCGCAAACCTTCGAAGGGCATCAGCAGCGTGCGGTGTCGGGAGCATATCAACCCGTAGAACGAACCATAACGTCAGGCTTCTATCGCGTTTCCATGAACCAGCCGCTGTCACGGTTGGCGTTCTATCTGCTCGAACCCCGCTCGAATGACGGACTGCTGAACTGGAATTTCCTCGACGATGCCTTGAAAGACGCGAAAGCGTATCCAATCCTCAGAACCCGAAACTGAGCTGAACCCTGTTGGATCAGTTCTTAACCTGGAGGCAATAGCAGAGCGAGTCGCACTCCTCCTCTGCGGAGCATGAGAAACAAATCATCCTTCCTTGCATGTGAACCCCATTCTGAATGGCAAACGAGCTTTGGAAACGATTCTTCCAGACTTTCTTGTGGGCGTGTTCAACGTGCGAGCCACTCCTGCCGGCCCCACGACAACACAAAGATCATCGGCCAGACTGAGCGTGACTTCAGCAAGACATATTTGCGAGGTGACCAAATCGCCACAGCTTCTTTTACTTCAGGGCTTTCTTCCGGAGTTCATCGAACCAGTTTTCGACCACGATGATGACCGGCGGAGGTGTCCCCTCTTCGGAAGTCGCCTGTGTCTTCAGCATCAGGAACCGCCCATCCGAACCAACGTCATAGGGTCGGCCAGCCGGGCCTGCAACAAAGTATGCCGAGACATCGAACAGCTTGACGCGTGTCCCCAAAACGAAGTCGCGTGACGTCGTGAATTGCGCGGCCATCATCGCAGGAGTGCCCCCAGTCTGCGCGTAGAACAGTTCGTTGCTGTTTTTAGACCAACGAGGATACATGCCGCTGCCATTCGAGATCTGCCATCGGCCAGCCTCGACATCCGGAAATGGCTGGACGTAGATCTCCCAATCCCCCGTCTCGTCGGACTGATAAGCCATCCACTTGCCGTCGGGCGACAATTCGGCGTTGCGTTCGTTGAACTGACTCCGCAACAACCACTCCACCTTCGAACCGGGTTTCATTGACATCATGCCGATGTCTTCGCTTCCGAGGCTTAACGCGCGAAAGACGATCTGAGAACCATCGGGAGAAAAGAAATACGGGTCCATTTCGGTGAACGAGCCTCCAAGGCCCTCCACCAGCTTCGTACTCGATCCCGTGTTGTTCGCAGCTTTCCAGAAAATATCCGGCGTTTGAGAGTATGCAATTCGATCGCCTCCCAGCGTCCAGGTAGGGTATGCCTCGAGTTCCATGCCGAAAGTGAGCCGCGTGAGAGTTTTGGCGGCGAAGTCCCAGACCTGAATATCGTTATCCAACCGGTCATCAAGCGCTACCCGCGATCCATCCGGAGATATTCTGGGATACGCATAACCTCGAGCCTCGGCGGAAACTTTTTCTTCGCGCATCGTGCGACGATCCACCCAGACAAGCGAGCGGAGCGCTCCGCCAGCCTGTCCGAAACCTTCCACGTATGCCAGCGACCCGTTGCGCGAGACATTGTAATTCGCCGCCGCCGTGTTGTTAGCAGGGACTGCCGCGCGAAGCACATCTTCAGCTACGGACACGGCACCACCTGTCACTTTCAGTGAATCGGCATCGAAGGGTACGGCAAACAATCCATCGTCGAGAGCATAGAGCAGATGTCCCGTTGGAACGTAGCGAGCGTCGCTGCCACCTCTCCACACCACAACACGCTCCTGGGTTTTCAAAGACTGCGCCACGATCTCCGCCTGATCCCAGCGTTTGCTGCCGGACACTTTTGTTGATGTAAATAGAACCCAGTCTCCCCCCGGTAGAAGTTGAGGTCCATAAAGGGCCTCACGGTCTTGAGCCTTGAAAAGCAACTCGGACATGCCGCCATTTTCCGAAACACGGTAGATGCCAGCCGGCTGGCCATAAAGGATCGTTCCATCAGCTTCCCAACTCACGCCGAACGGATTCGAAGACTGCGTCAGTGGAATCGCAGCACCGCCACTGATTGCGATTTTTGTGAGTTTGAGGCTGGCGACATCGAAATAAACGAGCCATTGTCCGTCCGGCGAAAAAGTAGGGGACGTTGCGGCGCCTTCCGTACCGGCAATCAGGCGCGCCTCCAACTGGTCGAGTTCTCTTAGGAAAATCCCGGTTGCGGTGTTGTAGGCAAAGCGTCTGCCATCCGGAGAAAAGCCAAACACGGGTCGTCCGGCATTTCGAAAGACCTGGCTGCCTGGCAGGTCGTAGTCAAAGCGGGTGACCGCAGTCGGCGCCGGAATGCGAAGCATCCACCCTGCCGCCGCCGCAACGGTCGCGACAAGGACGAGTGCCGCGGTCCACGGAATCCATGAGCGACGAACTGTCGGAGAGGCCTCCAGACGAGCCGACACCTCTGTTGGCTCTTTCAGCAACTCCTGTATCTCGAATCGAACGTCGCCCGCAGCCTGCCAACGGTTTCTCGGGTCTTTGTCCAGGCAACGCAGCAATAGCTTGCGGACTCCCGGATGAAGTCTGGACTCCAGCTTTGTGAAGTCGGGATCGCGTGCCAGGACTGAGGCTAATATGTCCGACACTTCTTCTCCCTGAAACACGCGGTGTCCCGTCAGCATTTCGTAAACGACGCAGCCGAACGACCAGATATCCGACCGGTGATCCACTTTCTTCCCACGAGCCTGCTCCGGCGCCATGTAGGCTGCAGTACCCAAAATCACACCCTGCTGCGTCATGTTCATGGTCAAGGTGGGGGAATTGGAGAGCGTGGAACTGCTGTCGCTGCCGGCGAAAGCTTTCGCGAGGCCGAAATCCAAAACCTTGGCCTTTCCTTCCGGCGTGATCTTGATATTCCCGGGTTTCAGGTCGCGATGAATGACGCCTCGGTCATGCGCCGCTTCGAGAGCCTCGGCAATGTGAAGTGCGATTTTCAGCGTCTCTTCGACAGGAATAGGACCCGCTTCAATGCGTTCTGCCAGCGTCTCGCCTTCAATGAGTTCAAGAATCAGAAAGCGGGATTCGTGGGACGATTCCAGCCCATAAATCGCGGCAATATTCGGATGATTGAGGGATGCGAGCAGCTTCGCCTCGCGCTCAAATCGGGAAAGGCGGTCACTGTCGCCTGCAAACTCTTCCGGCAAGGCCTTGATCGCGACTTCGCGATCAAGCTGCGTATCGTGCGCTCGATAGACCTCCCCCATGCCGCCTTTGCCGATCAGGCCAAGGATTTCGTAGGGTCCACATCGAGAACCGGGTGTCAGCGCCATGGAGTTTGAAAAGCCGGCGCAAGTGTATCAAAAAAGTGGGGTCATACCACTCGAGCACCGTCTTGACGCACAGCGTCGTCTTGACGAGTCGCTCAAGGAAGTCGAGAAGAATGGCGGCAGGGTGGTGGCGGAGAACATTCGATCGCCCCTGGGACATAGACGGGCTCCCTTGAGGAGGGGTTCAGTTCCTTAAAATTCGCCCCGATTCGCTTGCCGGCCGATGGAGGCGCCCTATACTTCCCTGCCAACACGACACAGGCACGCCCACAAAGGATAAATGCAATGCGTGATTCTCAGGGTACTCCTATCACTCGCAACCTACGGCGAACATCAACCGGAAATCTGGTGTGGTTTCTTGCAGCAGTCGCGGTCTGCATGCTCGGGGTGCGGCGTCAGTTCGGTGTCACCTTTTGTCTCCGGCACCGACATCGCTTACGACGCACGTTTGGTTGGTTCGTGGTCGGATTCAGACGGGAAGGAATCGGCCGTGATCGTCCGCGACGGCGATGGTTACGGCATAAGCTACACGGACAGTGACGGAAAGGTGGGACGATTTTACGGCATACTCGGGCGGCTCGGCACGCGTCACGTGCTCGATGTATTCCCGGAGAACCTTCCGAGAGAGAAAAGCGACCTTTACCTCAGTCTTCTAGTGCGGACGCACGGAATCCTCGTTCTCGAACTCGCCGACCATCAACTGCCGATACGCGCCCTCAAGGTGGAGGCGATCACGAAGCTTCTCAAGGAGCGTCCGTCGCTTGTTGGTCATGTCCTCGTGCCCAATAGCTTTGAGCCTAAAGGAGAGGACGTCGTTTTGATGGCCCGACCGCGGACGTGCGCAAGTTCCTGTCGGAGATCATGGACCGACCGGGCGTGCTCGGAGATCCTGAGTCCTGGCGTCGCAAGTAGCTTGTCGGGCGCCTACTGGAAGAGGCCGGATGTCTTACGCTCGCCGATTAATGCGCCAACTTAACTCGAATTCGACCCGCTTCGCAGGATCCCCATGTGCCACGTCCAACCGTTACCGCACAAATAGTAAGTGAGCCGCACAAGCGTTCGTTTGCGCCGACATATTCGGAGCCATGGCCATTCATTTGGCAGAAAAGCATTCCTCTCCTTGACTGTCCCGCCATGACTCACATATATATGAGTCCAATATATGCAATCCAACTCAGACGAAAACTCTCTCAAGAAGGGCACCGCCGAGTTGCTGGTTCTGGCGCAACTGGAGCAGGGCCCGCGCCACGGGTACGAGATCGCGCTTCGGATCGAATCTCGCTCGGGAGGGTTGGTGTCGTTCAATGTGGCTTCGCTCTATCCCATTCTTTACCGGCTCGAGGAGCGTGGGCTGATATCCGGACTGTGGGTTGAGAAAGCAGGTCAACGGCGCCGGCGATTCTACAAACTGACGGCAGCCGGCCGTAAGATGCTGGCGCAGCAACGCGAGACATGGAGCGCGTTCATGACTGCCGTCCAACGCGCCGCAGGACCTGACTATGCGTGACTTCCGCGCTCACGTCCGCCAACACCTTCCGGCATTGAATATCTCTGCGGTCCGCGAGGCCAAGATTGTCGAGGAACTGGCGGTTCAGCTTGAGGAGCTTTACGTGCGTCTCCAGCAGGACGGGGCTACGGAAGAGGCAGCGTGGAGCGAAGTCGAGCGGCAGGTTCCTTCGTGGCAGGAACTTGCACGTGATCTCGTTGCCTCCACTCCTCAAGGATGCCTTCCCCCTGAAGCGGAGCACCGCTCAAGCCGACGGAGACTCCTCACGTTCGGTTTGCTCCACGACACGAAAATTGGATTGAGGGTTCTGTGGAAGGAACGCACCTTTGTGACGGTGTCGGTGCTGACACTCGCCGTCTGTGTCTCTGTCAATGTTGCCATATTCACACTCGTCAACTCCGTGCTGTTCCATCCCTTGCGCGTACCGGAGCCGGACAGGATCGTGCTCATGGCCAGCCAGTTTCCAAAGATCAATCCGAACGTCAGCATTAACAGTTCACCGCCCGATTACTTCGATCGCCTCCGGAGCATTACTGCCCTGGAGGAGCAGGCCATGTACAACTTCACAGGACAAACGCTGGAAATCGCCGGAGTCCATGAGCGGGTGGCCGGAATGATTGCGACCCCTTCGCTGTTTCGCCTGCTTCGCGTTTCGGCTGTACAGGGACGGCTGTTCGATGACAGCGAAGGCGAGATTGGTCATGAAGCGAAGGTGCTGTTGAGTTATGGGTTGTGGCAAGAACTGTACGGCGATGAGACGGCTGTCGGAAAAGAGATCAGACTTTCCGGGCGCTCTTACACGGTCGTCGGTGTTCTGCCGCGCGACTTTGCCTTCGGCAGGGGACAGCCGAGGTTCTGGTTACCGATGGCGTTCACCGATCAGCAGAAGTCCGACGAAGGGCGGTTCAACAATGGCCCGTTCAGCATCGGCAGGCTCAGGAAGGATGCGACTCTCGAGCAGGTTCGCCAACAACTGAAGGCCCTGGATGGCGTCATTCTCGAGAGTCTGCCGGCGTTGAAGCCGATGCTGCTGAATGCCGGCTTCCAGACAACCGCCGAACCTCTTGCCGATATCATGGTGCGCGATTTCAAGGAACCTTTGTATTTGCTTTGGGCCGGCGCCACGCTCGTTCTGCTGATTGGTGGTGTGAATCTGTGCAATCTGTCGCTGGTCCGCGGGAGGGTGCGAGCGAAGGAAATGGCCACTCAGCTGGCACTCGGTGCCGGTTGGTGGCGGCTGTTCCGGCAGCTCCTGGTACAGGGCCTGGTGTTAGGTGTTGGAGCCGGCATTGTGGGATTTCTGACGGGAACTGCGCTGCTGTCGGGACTCCAGGCTATCGGGCTTTCGGGATTGTCCGGCGGAATTACTGCGTCGGCGGATATTCCGGTCGTTGTGTTCTCATTCGGAGTTTCGGTCTTGTGTGGACTTGCGATCGGCCTCGTTTCAGCTGTGCCGCTACTGGGAGTCCACTTTGGCACGGTTCTGCATGACGGAGGCCGGACGAAAACCAGCGGAAGAAGGGCTCGAGTTGCTCGCAGCGGGCTCATTATCGCACAGATTGCTTTCGCATTCGCTCTGCTTACCGGAGCCGGACTGCTGCTGGTGAGCTTTAGAAATCTGCTTGCTGTCGATCCTGGTTTTAAGAGGGAAGGTCTGGTGACGGCGTTTCTGAGCATTCCGCGGACGGCCTACCCGACGGATAGCGACGTCCGTGTGTTTACTGCGCGCATGCTTGAATCTCTGCGGCGGATCCCGGGAGTTTCAAACGCCGCAGCAACATCGACCGTCCCGCTGACCGGAAACTACAGCTCCGGGCCCATCCTCGCTGAAGGTTATGTGCCGAAAGCTGGGGAATCGGTGATTTCAGGGATACGCATGGTGATCACGCCCGGCTATTTCGAGACAATGGGTATCGGGCTGCGGCGGGGCCGTTTCTATGGCGCACAGGACAGTGACAGCAATGCGAGCGTCATAGTTATCGATGAGAAACTGGCTCGAAGGTTCTGGCCGAATGAAGATCCGATTGGAAAGCGCATGTTCCGGCCTGCGAACGCCCGGGAAATCTTCGTGGACTCCAACACGCGATGGCAAACAGTTATCGGCGTGGTTGAAGAGACACGAGTTCGGGATCTGCAACAGTCGGATGGTTTGGCAGGCACCTACTATCTGCCGTACTGGATGAATCCGTTCAGAGACATCGGCCTCGTGGCTCGGACGGAGGCCGACGCTGCCGCGACAATACGCTCAGTTCGCGCGGAACTGGCGCAAATCGACGCAGGAATACCGATCTTCGATGTGAGAAGCATGGACGAACGCGCAGACCTGTTGCTTGTGCCGCGAAAATCTGCCCTGTCGCTCGCCGTCCTGTTCGGGAGCGTCGCCCTGTTTCTATCTGCGGTTGGTATCTATGGAGTGCTCGGCTATCTGGTCGCACAACGGACCCGTGAAATCGGTATACGTATCGCCCTCGGCAGCACAGCGCAGGGAATTCTGAAATTGATTGTTCGGGAGGGGTTGCTGCTGATCGGTGTCGGAATCGCGTGCGGCCTCCTCGGCGCCTTGGCGCTACGGCGTCTTCTCGTCACGCAACTCTACGGAGTCGGGCCCTCAGACCCCCTGGTGCTCAGTCTGGTCGCACTTTTGCTAGGCGTCATCGCCCTCATAGCCTGCTGGTTCCCCGCCCATCGGGCGAGTCGAGTCAATCCGGTCACAGCGCTGAACTGGGAATAGTCAAAGTGGAGCCTCGAAGAGGCCCCACACAAGGGACTTCGTAGCGGCTACGTCAAATCTGCCGAGCCTCATGCTTACGTGCGCCATTCTTTTCAATACTCCTCCGGCATGATTGAAGGCTCAGTGCCGCATCTGGGTGCTGACTTCTTTGAGCTCGCTCTCCGTGCAGCTTCCGCGCTCGGCAATGATCGTGTTGCCGTTCGCTATGCGCAGGGTCCGTGGAGGCATGACCCACGGTTGGACAAGCACCACCGGATCGTCAACGGTCACTTCGTACAGCATCTGGTTCCCGGTCCTCGTCAACTTCTCGATGACCCGCATCTGATCGGAGTGGAAGAAGCCGCCGCGCCCCAGCCAGGTCTCGTCGGAGAACCCGATGGAGTCGAGCACGAGCGTATCGCCTTCCCAGCGGCCGACCGTGTATCCCATGTAGGTGTACTGGGCAGCGCGCCTGGGATCGTGGGGCCTGCCGTCGAGCGGAATCATGCGGAACTCCGCGTACCCGCCGGCGCCGTCGACGCCGCCTCTGTAGATCATTGTGATGTCGTTATCGGTGTGGAAGATTCGTGACGGAGGTCCCTGCCTCGGGATTCCCAGAGGAAGGCAGGTCATGACAGGATCATATTTGTTCGTCCACTGATCGAGTTCGATGATCTTGTCCCAATGCTCGGGCTTGTACAGCGGCTGACGCTGATCGAGCCGAGTTGCCGACATGAACACCCAGTCCTGACTCTGATTGGTCCACTCCATGCACGCCTTCGACTGGAACGGAGTGCATCGCCGGAACATGTCGCCGCCGGATCCTTGAAGACCGCCGCCGGCCCCCTGCCAGGAGCCCGTCAGGTCGGGCTTCCCATTGGCCAGCCTCGGAGTCGGAGCCTGCGTCGCGTTCTGCTGCGCCGGGGGACCCTGGGCCTGGACGGCCACGGAAATCACGATGAGACTGACGATCATGACAACGGACATCTTCATAGAACCCTCACTTTCTGCCCGCCTTCTGCACACTGTCTGGAACGGGTACGACGACGTAGACCTGGCCGATCTCAGTCACCTTCGATTTCACATCACGAACGACTGTGCCGTTGCGTCGCTCGACGATCGTGCTCGCGTACAGAGCTTCGATCTTGAACAGCGGGTTGTTAAAGTCCTGGAAATTGCCGTAGACGAACTCCGTCGTGTTCGTCCCGCTCTTCACGACAACGCGCTCCGGAAGGAAATTATTAAGGGTAGCCGTCGCCGTCGCGCCAGGGACGCCAGGGATCGGATAGGTGATGATAGCCTTATCGCCCTGCCATGACAGCGTCGTCGTTGATTTAGCTCCGGCGGCTGCCTGTCGATCGAGCAGAACGGCCGGGTTCTGGCCAAAGGACTCCGATGGCGGGAGCCCCGCCGCGCCGGCGATGGCAGCCTTGGGCGCACCGTGAGGGCTGGCCCACAGACGGATCCGTCGCTCTTCCATAGTGTCGGGCCTTGGCGTTGCCTTGCCCTGACCGGGAACGAGTTCGGCGCCCGGAATGTCTTCGTCCCAGGCGTAGTCCCCGCTCATCGTTTCAACATTCTTATAGGCTTGTTTATTGGGAAGCGTGCACTCGATTTGCGTCCGGTAGCCAGGTGTCTGGTAGTTGGCCTGGACGCGGTACTTCGTCAGCGCGCAGGGCTGACCGTTCACCTGAACTGTGCCTCCCTCGGCGTGGTAGTCGAGGGTCTTGACGAGCTCGGACTCATTCCCGCTCCGCAGCATCCCCATGTGCCACGTCCAGTTGAAGAGGACCGACTTCAAGTCTTTGGCTCCTGTCGCGGGCGTAAACGCTGACCCTCGACCGCCTCGACCACCTCCGCCTCGTCCCTGCGCCGCTCCGGCGCCTCGCCCCTCGGCTCCTCCGGCCTGAGGTGTTCCCGCTCCCTGGCCGCCCTGTGCACCCTGGCCGTGTCCGCGTTCTATCTGGCTCATCGCGACTAGAAGAGCCAGCACGCCTGTCGCGAGCATTCGTCGATCAACCATAGAAATCTCCCAACGTAGTTAGTCGATCTGAAGCTTGATGTCGCGGTCCCCGAGCTGGAGACGCCTGATGAATCCTGTCCGGCTCCCGTTCAACGCCGGGAGGATGGTCACCTTGAGGAGCTCGCCAGGCTTCATGGAAGTCTTGTTGATTCCCTCCCGCGTCAGATTCGCGATGGAGGCAGTGGTCAGGACCCAGTCCGCCGTCTTGCCATCCTTTTCCGTGACTGTCAGCTCGATGCTTGCGTGCGGATTCGTAAAGTTCAACTTCTTGAGCACGCCGTCAAGGACCATCTCCTTGTTCAGGTCGTATATACCGGCTACGGCATGATGGGCATGCAAGGCGACGCCGGTTATCAGAAGGCCGGCCACCAGGAGACCGCACATTACAAGTAGTCGAACGGTTCGTGAACTCATAGGTTCTACTCCATTCTCAGGATTGCGCTCGGGGTTTTCTCGATTTTGCCGCAGTATGAATAATCGAACAGCGCCTGTCTAGGAAACAAACGCACCTCTACCTGGTGAGCACGAATCGCTGCGCACGACGGTTGGTGACAATCTCCGCCGTGTAGAGATTGCCGTTGGAGTCGGCGGCAATGTGGTGAACGATGTCGAACTCACCTGCCTTTGCGCCGCGCATGCCGACGACGCCGATCTGCGTCATCGTCGCGCGATCGAAAATCACGACGCGCATCGGTCCGGAGTCGACGACGTACAGGATTCGCTGTTGCTCGTCAGGCGAGAACGCGAAGCCGGCGGGCACAGGCACGACGGTGCTCCCGTCGTTCGTCACGC
>DASTBJ010000221.1:0-2294 GCA_035712125.1 Terriglobia bacterium | reverse complement strand
ATCTCGTCGTCGATGGCACGACCGCGCCTGTGTCGAATCTGGACAAGTGCGTAACAGACTGCCTCAAACTTCCCTACCGCGACGCCAACACCACAACCACAACGAATAGGGTGACCAGTCCCGCGAGGAGCCCATAATTCCACCGACGCTGAACCTGCATGGCCCGGAACTGCCGTTCCTTGTGTTCTTCAATCGTCTGTGTGAGCGCTTCGATCCCGCTATTCACTTCCGTACGGTATCGATGAATAACGTCCATCAACTCCTGGACATCCTTGGGCGCCTCTTCAGAGGGCTTTGGCGGACGCTGCTGTCGCGCATTCATCGCCCCTCGTACCAGTTCAGCGGCAATGTTTAACCAATTCATGAGGTGAGGATATCACTGCTCCGCTTGACACCTCATTTGTGCGCGTGTCAGACTCCGTGCATTCCGGGACCCCGTCCTGACCCGGTAAGCGCGCGTCACGTCACACGCCGAGAGATTTCCAAACATTCGACAACTAACGTGTTTCCAAAAGAAGTGAGGTGTTTGTGTCTATCTTCAAGCGTCTCTTCACTCCCGCACTGCCTGTTGCCATGATGTGCCTGACTGGGCTTGCGTCAAGAGCATCGGGCCAGGCAATCAGTTCCGGTTTTGCTGTCGAGGAAGCCTCGATCACTGACATTCAGAGTGCCATCCGCTCCGGTCAGACGACCTGCAAGCAGGTTGTCCAGGCTTACCTCGATCGAGTCAAAGCCTATAACGGGGCGTGCACGGCCCTTCTGACCAAAGACGGTGCGCCCATTGCTCCGTCTACAGGGATGGTCCGCGCGGGCGCTCCCGTCAGATATCCCACACAGACTGTCGCCGCTTCGACCGTATTTCCGAACCTCGACCAGTACAAGGGTCTTCCTCTCGAGTTCGGCAAGATGATTACGTCGGCCTCGGATCCCACGGTCAAGCTTCAATACGGCTGGCGGGTGGGTATACCCAACGCCGGACAACTGAATGCTCTCGAGACGTTGAACATTCGCGGGGAGCGCTCCATCACTTGTAAAGGAGACTTCGATCGCGCGCCGTCCGCCGGGCCGCTGCCGGCAGGTGCGCCCGCTGTCTGCGAAGAGTTCCGCAAACAGCCCGACGCACTCGAGCGCGCAGAAGAACTCGACAAGCAGTACGGACGCAATCCGGACCTGGCCGCACTGCCGATGTACTGCGCGGTGTTTTCGCTCAAAGATTGGTATGACGCCAAAGACATGCGAGGCACCGGTGGAAACGATGTGAACTTTGCCATGGACGTACCGAAAGCGGACTCCCCGGATATCGCGGAGCTTCGCACCAAGGGCGCCATTATCTTCGCGGTCGCTGCGGCAAGTAACGTGGGCGGCGCATCCGGAACGGGCCCGAACAAGGTAGCCACAAACTTCCCTGAGACCAATCTCCAGTACGCCCCGTGGAGCGGTCAGACCTGCAATCCTTACGACACGGCTCGCGTACCGCGTGGCACGAGTAACGGATCCGGCGTTTCCGTTGCGGCAAATCTCTCGACGTGTTCGATCTGCGAGCAATCGTCGGCGTCATGCAAGGGGCCGGCGTCGCGGAATAACATCGTCAATCTGCTGACGACGAAAGGCATCCTCATGGATGGCGGGATCACCGGGAACTACTCCGGAGATCGTGCGGGCATCCATTGCAAGTCGGTGAAGGATGCGGTGCTGGTGCTGGATGCGCTGAAAGGATTCGAATCGGCCGACATCTTTACGGCAATTCCAAAAGGGATCATTCCGAAAGAACCCTACTCCAGCTTCGTCGTGCCTGACTCTGCAGTAAAAGACAAACCGCTCCAGGGCGTCCGCGTCGGAATCGTTCGCGAGTTTATGGTCAAACACACGAAGAACGATATGGCGATCAGTGATCATCTGGATGAGGAAATCAAAGAGGTCCTGCGCGACAAGCTCGGCGCCACGCTGGTGGAGTCTGTGGATCCCATGTATACCGACGACCCCAGCATCCCCAACATGGCCTACACGTTTCAAGATGCCATTGCCGAAGTGCTCGGGCAAACCATGCCGGAATACTTCTGGCGGACGAACAGTTCCGGAGAGCTGGAGTTTGCCGTTCCGGGATGGGACGTGCGAAGTGTGAGCTATGTGACGGCGCTCTCGCTTGGCAAGGCTCCGCTGTCGCCGAAAATCAACCTCCGCACAATCACCAATGGCCTTTCAAACCCCGGCAGCCTGCTCGCGTGGAACCGCTATCTGATGGAACGCGGAGATGCTCGCGTTAAAGATTGGGCCAGCTGGGTTCCCAACGCGAC
>DASTBJ010000220.1:0-5876 GCA_035712125.1 Terriglobia bacterium | reverse complement strand
GAAGCCCATGAGTTACGTTAGGCCTACGTCGTGCGTGTACTTAGTCTTCTCTTGAAAATAGCTGGCTATATCGCCATTTGGGTCGCAATCGTCTTGGCTTTCGGCCTACTTACGGCGCTCTTGCCCAGTCTTTGGCGGCTTGTGCAGCCATCAAGCCCGGAGAGCTTCGACCTTGGACTAGTCAGCCTTGTCGCGGGATTGATCGGCCTTTTCGTCGGCGTGTGGCCAGCGATTTTGGGCGTGGAGTGGCTGGTTCAGAGAAATGACCGCCGCGCACGAGAGAGATCTCTTCGCTCGAATGAGTCAAGGGGCTGACAAATCGCTGTAGCGGATTCGCGAGGGATAAAGTGGCAAACCCATATGTCGGCGCGCGCGCCGCTCAGCTCAATCGTTAGCGGCAGGAGAACGTTGGTGTCAAAGTTGGAAGATGTGGTAGCCGCCGTTCTCGTGAACGATCGCGTTTGCCCAGTTCCCATGCGATGGAATTCTTTCTATCAGCTTCTTTGTAAAGTGGCTGAAGAGAAGGGGGTGGCTCAACCCCTGGTACCTCTGATCCTGGGCGCCTGGTGGTACTCTTCACCAACTGACAAAGCGGACAGGCTCAGATCTCATCTGTCGTGGGCATCCGAGCATGGCGTGCTGGAAAAGGCCAATAACTACCTCGCTGGCTTGTCGGAGGATGACTGGGTGCATCTCGCGGATGCGCCCAGTGGGAAAGCTGATCATGACTATCTGCGTGAAACCGAGTAGTGGGCGCAGGTCTGCCGCCTAACACCTCGCTGGAGCGGACCGGTGGAAGATAAAGTGACAAACCACTAGGCCTCGCAATGCACATCGTCGCACGCCCCAACATATGACCATTCTCGGAATCGCTCACTACAACTTCAGGCTCGAGCGAGCGCTCATGGAACAGCTTCGCGACTTCTACGTCCAGGTCGTCGGTATGTCCGTAGGTCCAAGGCCCGCGAACAGTATCCCGGGATTCTGGCTTTACGCGGGAGATCGGGATGTCCTGCACCTGGCAGAAGAAGATCCGTTGGATAAGCGGCGCCCTGGTTCCGAGCTGACCTTCGATCACGTGGCGCTTCATTGCTCGGACTGGCCGGCCCAGCGCCGTCAATTGGTTGCCCACTCAGTTCCGTTTGTCGAAGAAAGGGATCCAGGAATCGGCAGGCTTCAGGTCTTCTTCAGAGACCCTGCCGGCAACGGTGTGGAACTCATCTTTGCCGAGGGCGAGGCCTAACACTTCGTGGACATCCGCGAAATCCAGTCGCACGAGCTTCAGTCGCTGCTCGGCCTGTATGCGCATCTGCACGAGCGCGACGACCCGCCGGCTTCAGCCGCAGTGGCCGAGGCAGCGTGGGCGGAGGCTCTTGCGAACCCGCGAATCAAGTACTTTGGAGGCTTCGCGTCAGGCTCGCTCGTTTCGAGTTGTACGCTCACGGTCATTCCGAACCTCACGCGCGCCTGCCGCCCTTACGGCGTGATCGAGAATGTCGTTACACATGTGATGTACCGCGGTCAAGGTTGGGGCAAAGCAGTTCTCGCGCACGCTCTCGACGACGCCTGGCGCCAGCATTGCTACAAGGTCATGCTGCTCACCGGCCGAAAAGACGAAGCAACACTTCGATTCTATGAGCAAGCGGGGTTCGACCAGCATGACAAGCAGGCGTTTGTCGCCAAGCCGGCGGCCGCTCAGATCAAACGTTAGACGGCTCTCCTTCGGTGAGGTACGCGCATGACGGGCAACATCGAACCAATTCGTCCCCGCTGGAGCGTCGCTCCGTATTTCATCGTGAACGATGTCGTCGCTACAGCGAACTTTTATCGAGACAAGCTAGGTTTTGAGTACGATCGCTTTTGGAATGAGCCGCCATCATTTTGCATGGTGTCTCGCAGCGCCGTGGTCATCATGCTTGCCCAGTACACACAAGCTGGCGCAATGCGCCCCAATCGGCTGGTGGATCCGCAGGGTGAGGCTTGGGATGCATACATCTGGATCGACGATGTCGATAAGCTTTGTGCGGAGTTCAAGTCAAAGGGCGTCAGGATTACGCGTGACGTATGCGCTCAGCCATATGGATGTCGTGACTTCGACGTCGAGGATTGCAACGGCTATCGCTTGTGCTTTGGGCAGGCTGTGGAAGGGTCAGCGACACCCGCCGTCTGACACTTCGCCGGAGCGGAAGCGTGATCGTGCTTGCTCATGCTCGGAGTTGCGACCACGCCGAAAGGACGACAACGATGACGAACTTTTCACCTGACTACTTCATTCATGCCGCCAACATCCTCCTGTTGGTGGCGTACAGCGTCCGCGACATCCTGTGGTTGCGCCTGTTTGCCGTGGCCGCCGCCGTGGTGACGATTCCGTACTATCTCCTGCTGCCGACAATGTTGTGGGCGCCACTCGCGTGGACGGTTGTTTTTGCAGTAATCAACCTGCTGCAATCATTGCGCCTTTTCATGGATCGTCGCCCCGTCAAGCTGACTGCAGAGGAAGAAGAAGTTCGACGGCTTGTTTTCCAGGACTTACCGCCCCGGAAGGTCCTGCAGGTTCTGAGCATTGGATCCTGGGTGTCGGCGCAACCCGGGGAGCGGATGATTGAGAGCGGCACGGTTCCAGACGCTGTGTCGCTCATTGTCAGTGGGAAGGTCCGGGTGACGAAGGATGGTGATGTCGTCGGTGTGCTGGGAGCGGGTCAGCTCGTCGGTTCCGCGCTGATACTCAGTGGTCTCCAGGCCGAGGTCGACGCGGAGGTAGAGAGTCCGGTCCGCGCAATTCGTTGGCAGGTGGGGACTCTCGAACGGTATCTCAACGCCAATCCCGACACGCGAACAGCGATGCAGCAGCACCTCGCTCGTGACCTGGCCATGAAGGTGACGCGTCTCGCCAGTGATTCAGTCATGCCTCGACGCGGGGATGCTGAATGAGCGGCGGCGTGGGCCTTTCGCCATACCGCTTTCTCCAGCAGCCGGTTGCTTCAGGAATTGACGGAAGTGTCGACCCCGTCAGCCCCGGCCCGCGAAATACCCGCTATACGACCGGGCATCCTTCAGACCGGAGTTCAGAATCATGAGGAAAACGTTCGTCCTGATGCTATTGGCATGTGTTCCCACCATGGCAGCCGACGTTGCTGTCTCTGTCGCGATTGGCGAGCCGGGATTCTATGGTCGGATCGACATTGGTACGTATCCGCAGCCGCGCGTCATCATTGCGACGCCGGTCGTAATCCAGGCGATTCCGGTGGGCGTGGCACGAGCGCCTCTCTATTTGCGTGTTCCCCCTGGCCATGAGAAGAAATGGGCAAAACATTGTGCCGAGTACAACGCATGCGGCTCGCCCGTTTATTTCATCGAGGATGGCTGGTACAACACCGTCTATGTCCCTGCGTACAAGAACAAGCATGGCCGTCCGGATCATGCCGGCAAGGCGCATGGAGCTGGTAACGGAAAAAGCAAAGGGAAGGACAAAGGCTGACGGTAGTTCGATCAATCAGCGGAGTACGCGCAGGGATCGGTCGCGGTTCGGAGGTGCAGGTAACACCTCGTTGGAGCGGACGCGTGCGATATAGAGAGCCAAGCTCACTCTGCGGCGGCCTCGCCGCGCATCCGTCCACACTCGGATTGATGTGAATGAGATGAGCGAGGATGATTCCAATGGGTATGAGGGGATCGCGAGCATTTACGTTGCCCGACGTGGCACGCGTCCCCGAGTCGGCGATGCAATCGGCGCTGCCACTGTCCGGGCGTGGGCACAGGGCTTTCCCCCGGGTGCGACAGTCCTCGACCTCGGTTGCGGACCCGGTGAGCCGAGCACGCGGATCCTGCGGGACGCCGGCCTCGCTACCTATGCAGTCGATGCATCATCGGCGATGGTCGCCGTATTCCGCGAGCGCTTCCCGAGCGTGCCGATCGAGCAAAATACGGTCGAAGCGTCCAGGTTCTTCGACCGGACGTTTGATGGCGTGCTTGCCTGGGGACTCCTGTTCTTGCTCAAGCCAGCCGCTCAAGCGATTGTCATCGAGAAGGTGGCGCGCGCGCTGAACCCCGGAGGGCGTTTTCTCTTCACGGCCCCCAAAGAGCCACTCGAATGGTTGGATGGCATGACTGGCCGTCAGTCGCAATCACTCGGCGCGCAAACCTATGAGCGATTGCTGCGCGATGCCGGTCTGAGGTGGGTGGGCGAAGAGCAGGACGAGGGCGAGAACCACTATTACTTCGTCGAGAGGAGGCAGGACTCCAAGGTGTTGCTGATTGACACGCCTGTCTGACATTCTTCGTGTTAGGTCGCCGGCAAGAAAATAAGGAGGTCCTCCCATGCGCGTGACGGACAAAGTGTCAAGCTCATGCAGCAGCGCGCGCAGCGTCCAGCCCAACCGTTACACCGCTTTGGAGGATACATGCCACGTTCACGCATCGCACTCGCATTGACTCTTGCCTTCGTCACAGGAACCTCCGCATGGGCACAGGTTGATGAAGTGGTAGTCACGGGAGCTCGTATTAGTGGGGACGACTACTCAGGTATCCCCGCGGTCGTACTCCAGCGTCGTGGCGATTTCCTCGTGCAGCGGATTCGATTGACGAACGACACGCGCGCCGAAGATTCCCGCATCAAGGAGCTTCAGCAAACCATCCGTGACATGGTGAGTGATGCCGCCAGGAAACCGGGAATCGCGTTGAGTTATGGCGACGAGTTCCTGATTCCAATTTCCGCAACTGCGACAGAAATAGTCCTCAGCCCCGCTGGCAAGCGCCCGGATACGAGCTCCGCGAGCATCTACGTCAAGATGGCGCTTGGTGCGAAAGACAATGTCCCGGCTGCGATCGCGAGTCTTACAGCCTTCATCAAAAAGGCCAGGATCTCCGGCCGAACGGAGATTGAGCTCGAAGGCGAGGTTGGTCTAAGCCTGGTCACGCCGGAAAAGTATCGATACGAAATCATCAGCAGAATCACTGAAGATGCGAAGAAGCTGAAGGAAGCAGTGGGTTCCAAATGTCGGATTCAAATGAGCGGGTTGGCCAATCGGGTGTCGTGGCAACGATCGGATGTATCGGAGCTGACGTTGTACATTCCGTATCAAATTCAGCTGGCGGAATGCGAATAACGGCATGGCGCGAGGATTAGACGTGAGCGAACGCAGCCGGGAGATTGCAGGGTTGGTCATTGCCGTAGTTGCAGTCGCCTTGATACCAATTGGCTGGTACTTCAGTCGGACAATCTGGATCATTGCCTTTGTATTCGCCGTTGCTGGGCTGCTCCTCATGTTCACAAAGCGACTCATGAAGTCAGAGCGTGATATCGAGAACACACCCTCGGCATACTCGCCGCCGGTCCGCCCGTCTGTTCCTGGTGATGTCCACAACTATTCAGGGTGGCGCGATGGTGGTCGCAGTCTCGGCGGCGGCGATTCAGCTGATGGCGGGGGTGATTGACGATGCAGTGCCACCTGACAAGCCTCGTCGAATGCCGGCATCGAGGGTGGCGCGCATGGTTCAACTAGTAAGTTTCAAGACCAGTCGGTTCGATGTGACGCAGGAAACGCCCAACGAATCCAATGCCTACGCCGGGGAAAGCGTGCTCAGGTGGCTGGGCGACGAACTTGCCAAACATCGATACGAATCCACCCCGCCCGACATGGAGGATTGGGGCTGGTACATCGACGTGAAGGGCGCGGGCAACTCGTACCTGGTCGGCGCCAGCGCAGGTGTCGAGTACAAAGACGAACCTGGTTCGGCCCTTTCATACGACGTGACGCCGAACGTAATGCTCGATTGGACCATTCAGGTTCATAAAAGTCGCACGGTCATGCAGAAGCTTCTCGGCAAGAACAAGCTGGCGGTCGAAGACCCGCTGTGTGTGCTGGTCGAGCGAATCG
>DASTBJ010000219.1:0-11576 GCA_035712125.1 Terriglobia bacterium | reverse complement strand
GTCTATCCCGTCGCCATGTACGACCACGACGAAGGACGGGCTGTTACAGATGGATTTGCGTACAACGGCCGTATCGCCCCCCTGCGAGGCAAGTTTATTTTCGGAGATATCCAGAATGGGCGTTTATTCGCTGCCGACATTGCGGAAATGAAAAAGGCCGATGATGGAATCCCGCAGACCGTCGCGTCGATTGAAGAGATCCAGCTCTACGTCAGGGACGGCAGCGGAAATCGCAGGGACGTTTCGTTCCAGCAGTTAGTCGATCAAACGATGGGCTCGGCGATCACGCGTGCCGATCTTCATATCAGCCAGACTCGCGACGGCGAATTGCTGCTCACGTCCAGGCAGGACGGCATGATTCGGTTGTTGGTGCCGTGACCATTCGTTTTTCGCAGTGCGCTCACACCACATTCGGATCAATCTTGTTGTGGTGCGCCCAGAGTCCCTTCGCGGCGTCATACAAAAACTTGTATGGATCCTTCCACGTGCGAGCAAGACCATTCAGGATGCCGCCATCCAGCATGTCTTTGGGTCCCTGTCCTTCGCGAACCTGCTTGAAAAGGCGAGTTCGGACCTCTTCCATGACGTCCCGCTCAGCTTTGAATTCGGCGCGGGTCATGACAGGGCCATAGGCTGGAACGATTCGTGTCTGATCATTGCTGAGCTTCAGCAGAGTGTCCATGGCGTCGACGCGTCCTCCGATCCACGCGCCTGTGAAGTAATCCAGCGCAGGATCCCGCACCGGCGACGCGACATCACCGACCGCGAGGACGTTGGAGTCCTTGAAGTAGACGTAGATGTCGCCGCTCGTGTGGGCCATGATCAGGTACCCATACTCGATCTGCTCGGTCCCGGTTTTGAGCGTTCCTCTGGTTTGGAATGTCTGCGTTGGCCACGCCCCTTTGGGACGCGCCTTTTCGTAGCGATCAAGGTCCGGGAGCCACGTGTCGGCGGACATCCACTGGCGCGTGCGGTCGTGGGCAATGATCTTTGCGCCTGCGGCTGCGAAGGTTTCGTTATTCCCCGTTTGATCCAGGTGATAATGCGTGTTGAACAGCGTCTGAACCTGTCCGTTCGGAGCAATACTGCGCAGTGCGGCGAGCAGCGCGTCGCCCGTTTTCGGAACACCGCTGTCGACCAGAACAAGTCCATCGCCATCGCTGAACGCGACGACGTTTGCGCCGCCTGAATCGAGGATCGAGATCTTGTCCGTCAAACGCCGGGCATTGGCCGCGTTTGACGCCTGCGGCGCGGCGTGGAGCAGGGGCGCAGCGCACAGGGTGAGCGACCCCGAAAGCGCAGTTTTCAAAAGTTCTCTGCGATTCACCGGACCTCCAACGTTTACCGCCGTATTCTAGTCCGTATGGCGCAAGCCCGCCAGTCGCGCAAGAGCGCCGAGCGTTGTTTGCGCCGCGTTGAGTCCCAGCCGGAAGTCCGCATCCGAAAACGTTGAGAATACATCGGTCGGCTGGTGCCAGTGCGGATCCCAGCCGGCTCCGATCTGCGACCCGCGTTCGTTTTCCCGGACACTGACGGCTGCAGCCAGTTCCTGGAAGGACACGGAGTCCGTCGATTGCATGTGTGCCCCGACCGTTACCGGGTAATCGGTCGCATATGCGACGTTCGCCGACTCCAGTGCCCATGCCAACGCCTGGCTCTCTGCGGCGAACCTGGAATTGGACTGGAACTCCACGTTGACGTCGGCTTCGGGCCGTTGATCCTTGCTCACGGTGCCATCGGCTTTCGGCATGCCGTGATCGAACAACATCATGTCGTGCTGGATCACGCCGAGCCATTTCGGTTCCGGATAACGTCCCGAACCCGGAGGATCCTCTTTCCCTTGTAGATCCTTCCGCTGCGCAACATACGCTCGACTGCCTTCGAGTCCGGTCTCTTCGTTATTCCACAGAATGAATCGAATGGAACGATCCGTCTGGACACCCGGACTGTGGAGAATACGAGCCAGTTCCATTACCAGCGCGGTACCGGAAGCGTCATCGTTGGCGGCTTCACCCCAGCCGATACCATCCATGTGCGCGGAGACGATGTACATTTGCTCGGGTTGTGTGGTGCCGATCTTCGTACAGTAGACCTCTTCGCGCGAACCATCCGCAGCGGGTTGAGAATTCAAGGCGCGGATCTGTGCATCCGGCTGCGCGTCGGGATCGTTATTGACGCCGGTCCTGACGCGAGTGCCGCGAATGCGTCCGCCGCCGGCGCCAGTGTTTCTCGGGCCCGCTATCGGGTAGTCGTACTTGAGTCGCTCAGTGTTCGTACAGCCGTAACTCTTCAGCTGCGTTTCAATCCAATCGATAGCCGCGCGATTGCGGTCGGTACCGGCACGCCGATCGCCGAACTGTGTGAGCCCTTTAATGGTGGCCTTGTAATTGTCGAGCGTGAGTTGTGAAACCAGCGCGCGGATCGGATCGTTGGCCGCCGGCGCATTTCCGCGTTGCGCCGCCGTCGGCGCGGCAAGAGTTAGAACGACACCCAGCGTCAGCCACCTCATGTGAGGCCTCCGCGCGGTAGTGTACTCCGGGACGCCGCGGCGTTCGACGTGAACTTCCGTTACAGCCGTACGCCCCCAGGTTCAACCTGCGGATTCCCGAAGACGCCCTCGGCAGGATCCTTCTCCCGCGCGTTCAACGCCGCCTCCACACGGGCTGCTGCTGCATCGTTTACCAACACCGAATACAGCCCGGCTGCTGCTGCTCCGATCGGAGTAACCCCATGCGCCGCATCCAGTTCGTCCACCAGCACTCCCAGTTTGTTCGCAGCCTCCGCAAGTGACGGCGCAGGACCCACATGCTTGAACCTGACCAGAGCTTTGATGCGCTGTGCCATTGCGACCTCCGCATTGAATAGATCCATTAAACATAGCTTGAACGGCAGATGGAAGAGTCGGAAATCGGACGAGATGTCCGACTATTCGGTTGACAGTAAAGACGGTTTGGAAACATGCTCCGAACAAAAGCACGGAGGAAGACACATGAGATACGTCTGGGTTGGCATGTTCACAATCTCGGTCAGCTTTCTTCTGGCGCTGGCGCCGATGAAAGCACAGACAGGACCGCAACCCACGGCGCTCAAAAACGCCATTGGGATGGAGTTTGTGAAGATTTCCGCCGGCGAATTCATGATGGGATGCTCCGCGGGCGATGCTGCCTGCAAGAACGACGAGAAACCCCAGCATCAGGTGCGCATCACAAAGGCCTTCGAGATGGGCAAATATGAAGTCACTCAGGCGCAATGGAAAGCTGTGATGAATGCGAACCAGAGCGACTTCGTCGGTGACAACCTACCTGTTGAAAATGTTACCCGGGCGGAGGCGATCGATTTTGCGAACAGGCTGAGCATGCGCAACGATGGATATAAGTATCGCCTTCCCACCGAGGCGGAATGGGAATATGCGGCTCGCGCCGGCACGACCGGCGCAACCTACGGGCCGCTTAACGACGTCGCGTGGTATGGAAAAAACTCCAATGATGAGTCGCACCCGGTGGGTACCAAGAAACCGAATCCATGGGGACTTTATGACATGCTCGGCAACGTGCGGGAATGGACCGCCGACACCTGGAATCCGAATTATTACGCCACGTCTCCGGTAGATGATCCGCCGGGCGGCCCGCCTAATTACGGGGAACGTGGCCAACCGGGCTATCAAGGCGGTGCGGGCGTGGCGCTGCCGGTCATCCGCGGGGGCGGCTGGCCTCACCCCGAAGAGTCACTCCGCGTGACAGATCGTTATCATTACTTCGGTCCCACGCTCCGCCTCAACGACCTCGGCTTCCGCGTGGTGCGACAAGCGGTGGCGCAATAAGACTATGCGTATTTATGGAGGAACGATCATGAAGGGGACTTTTGTTGCGGTTGCCGCGACCCTGGCTCTCTTGCCCGTCGCTCTTGTCGCGCACCATTCGTTCGCAGCCGAGTATGACGGCGCCAAAGGGATGAATCTGGTCGGAGTCATCACAAAGGTCGACCAGCAGAATCCGCATGGGTTTTTTTACATGAGTGTCCCGTCCGCGACACCAGGCGGGCGGGCGATGACGTGGGCGTTGGAAACCCCCGGACCCAATCAATTGGTTCGGACCGGATTCACCCAACTGTATAAGGAAATGATCGACAGCAAGGAGCAGGTCACCGTCAAGGCGTACCCTGCAAGAGACGGTTCAAAGCGAGCGTTCGCCGAAACCGTGACACGCGCAGACAAGAAAACCGTGATCAACATCAGCGTGGGTGGCGTGGACGGCAACGTGGGGCGCGCGCCGCAGTCAGGCGCGGTGACCGTCGACGGTGTCGCACAGCCTGGATTCGATGCCGGGCGCGGCGGTGCCGGGGGCGGCCAACGTGGTGCCGCCGGCGGTGGTCAGCGCGGTGGCGCCCCACAACAATAAAGTTCCGCTGTCAACCGAATTGCCTGCCGGTTCTCTGGTACCAAGGTGCCGTCTCGCCAACGAAAACCGATTCTGAAGTTGGTTCCGTGTGGAGCAACGTGGATGTAAGCGTGCAAGAGGGTACCCAGCAGCTAACCTTCAGCAATGGGAAGAAGAAGTCCGGCGTGTTGGCGTCCTTCACAGTGCTGGACGACCGGGCCGCGGACTCGCTCCGCGGCAATTTCTCGGACTGGCTGATCGTGGATGAAGCGGGCCTTGACGAGATCGACGCGTTCCCCCGTCGCCGCTAGCAGCGACAGAAGGTACCCGGAAGAATCCGAGTCGGGGTCCCTCACCCTACCTGTAAAAATCGACAGGGATTATCACCTGGCGATTTGCACCATAATGTCCAATCGAGGAGATGACCATGAGTAAGAAAATTCGGCCTGTTCCCACAGAGCCCACGGACAACTCTGCGAATCACGAGAGTGAAACAATCAATAGATCACGCTTTGATGTCGCGGTTCAGAAACGCTTGAACGAGGCTCGAGAGAAAGGAATCCCGTGGAAGAAATGGGGCCCTTATTTGAGCGAACGCCAATGGGGAACAGTCCGGGAAGATTATAGCGAGGATGGCAACGCGTGGAGTTACTTCAGCCATGATCAGTCTCGCTCTCGTGCGTACCGTTGGGGCGAAGATGGACTCGGCGGCATCTCCGATGACAGGCAACGACTTTGCTTCGCACTGGCACTATGGAATGAGCGTGATTCGATCCTTAAGGAGCGACTCTTCGGACTCACGAATAGCGAGGGTAACCATGGCGAGGATGTGAAGGAGTACTACTTTTACCTGGATTCCACGCCCACCCATGACTACATGAAATATCTCTACAAGTATCCGCAACGGGAGTACCCGTATCGAGATCTCGTGGAGACGAACGGCCGTCGATCTCGTAACGACCTCGAATATGAGCTTCTCGACACCGGAGCTTTCGATCAAGATCGATACTTCGATGTGTTTCTCGAGTACGCCAAGGAGACTCCTGACGACATACTGATCCGCGTTACCGTTCACAATCGCGGCCCGGAGGCAGCCCGCCTTCATGTTCTGCCAACGCTTTGGTTCAGAAACACCTGGTCGTGGAATCAGAATCAGCCAAAACCTTCGATACGCGCAGTTGATCGTGTGATTCAGGCTTCACATCAGGATTTGGGTAACTACTTTCTCTCATGCGAAGGCAATCCTGAGATCCTTTTTACTGAAAACGAGACGAATGCCGAACGGCTTTGGGGTATGCCCAATCAATCTCCCTGGGTCAAGGATGCATTCCATCAATATGTCATTGACGGAAAGACGCAGGCTGTCAATCCAGACAAGACGGGAACCAAAGCGGCGGCCCACTACATTCTGGAAGTGCCCGCGCGTGGATCATCCGTCATCAGGTTGGCGCTTTCAGCCAACTCAGAAAAGGACGCTTTCGGAAAAGGATTTGATTCGACCTTCGCCACACGCCTGGCCGATGCGGACGAGTTCTACAATCGAATCACGCCTGCCTCACTCAGTGAAGATGAACGGCTGGTTCATCGACAAGCTCTCAGCGGAATGCTCTGGACAAAACAATTCTACTTTTTCGATGTTGATTTGTGGCTGAAAGAACACGAGGGGCATCCGATTGTCGGAGAGATGAAGCATAGAGTCCGCAATGCCGAGTGGTTTCACATGTTCAACGGCGACGTCATCTCAATGCCTGACAAGTGGGAGTATCCCTGGTACGCAGCCTGGGACCTCGCATTTCACACGATTTCACTCTCACTCGTCGACTTTGACTTTGCCAAAGAGCAACTCCTGTTGATGTTGCGCAGTCTCTATTCTCACCCAAACGGGCAAATACCAGCTTACGAATGGAACTTCAGCGACGTGAACCCCCCGGTTCACGCGTGGGCCACGCTGTACCTGTACAAAGTTGAGAGAGGGCTCGGTCGGGAAGACTTCAAGTTCCTCGAACGTTCGTTCAGAGGCTTGATGCTCAATTTCAATTGGTGGGTGAACCGCAAAGATCCCGAGGGACGAAACGTCTTTTCGGGTGGCTTTCTGGGCCTCGATAACATCGGAATCTTCGACCGTAGTGCACCCCTTCCGACAGGAGGTGCACTCGAGCAGGCTGATGGCACTGCATGGATGGCTTTCTATTGCCAGAACATGCTGGAGATAGCTCTGATTTTGGCGGACCATAACCCCGATGAGTACGAAGACTACGCCTTCAACTTCCTCCAACACTTCGTGTGGATTTCTTATGCAATGAATCGGATTGGCGAACATCGGGACGAGATGTGGGACGAGCATGACGGGTTTTTCTACGACGTTTTGCGATTACCCAATGGATCGGGAATACGGTTGAAGACCCGTTCAATGGTAGGACTGCTTCCTCTGTGCGCATCGACAGTGTTTGGAGCTGAAGATGTCGAAAGGCATCCCAGACTCGTTCAACTGGTCCAGCTTTTTAAGGAGCGTCATCCCGAGGTGGTGAGGCACATTGCACCGACTGACGACGGCTATCTCGGATTTGGAAGCCGAAGATTGCTATCTCCGCTTTCAAAGGAGCGTTTGCAGAGAGTGCTCCGCTATCTGCTCGACGAGAATGAGTTCCTCAGTCCGTTTGGTATTCGGTCGCTCTCGCGTTACCACCAGGACCATCCGTTCGTCTTCGATTTCGATGGCCAACAGCACAAAGTCTCCTATCTGCCGGCGGAATCCGATACGGGGATGTTCGGTGGCAACTCCAATTGGAGGGGACCGATCTGGATGCCGGTCAACACACTCATCGTTCGTGGACTGCTGAACTTCTACGCATTCTACGGCGACGATTTCAAAGTTGAATGTCCCACCGGATCTGGTAACCAAATGACGCTCTACGAGGTGGCCAAAGAAATCACGCGGCGAATCTCCAGCATCTTCACCAGGAACGACCGCGGCCAACGTCCGGTTTACGGGGGTACAGTGAAGTTCCAGGATGACCCGCATTGGCGCGACCACATCCTCTTCTACGAGTACTTTCACGGAGACAATGGGGCGGGACTGGGCGCCAGCCATCAGACGGGATGGACGGGCTGTATCGCTGCCTTACAGGATTTCTTCGGTCGAATTAGTGACCAGGACATTCTTACGGCAGATAAAGGACACCTGGCCGAACGGCTGGTGCAGCAACAAGCTTACGGGAAAGTGCTGGGCAAAACGGCACGCGCTCAATGATGTAATGCTCTAAATCGGAAGGGCAGGCTGAGCGCACGAGCCAAAACCTTGCGCCCCGACGCCGCTAGCCGGTATATGGACTGGCGAGGTCAAACACAACGAAAAGATCGATTTGCATCGATCGAAGTTGTAGACTCTCTTCGGTCAAGCGGGAGTAATTCAGCGGTAGAATGCCAGCTTCCCAAGCTGGACGTCGCGGGTTCGATCCCCGTCTCCCGCTTTTAGAATCAAGCGGTTCCAGCCTTCCGAAATCCGGCGTGCCCCAATGTGCCCCATTCGTTTTTAGTTCACTAACGACGCCTCGAGGGTCTCTACCGCCTCGATCCGCCGCTCCAAAGACGTTTGGGTGTAGACGTTCAGGTTGACGTCAAGGGTGTGTCCGAGCTGATCCGCTACAACTTTCGGATCAACGTTTTTGTCTCGCATCAGTGATGAATGTGTCCGCCGCAGCACCTGGAAGTTCACCCACTCCAGCTTGTTGTCCTTCAGCTTCGGCCGGATGTGCCGGCGCCAAACCCCATCCTTCCAAATCGGCTTGTCCGGCTTTTCAGACGGGAACAGCCACCCGTTCGGTCCAGTATCCGGAGATTTCTTCAGCCAATCCGCCAGATCCCGCGCCAAGCCTCCTGAAAGCGCTGCAAGCCGAACCGATTTCCTGGTCTTGGGCGTGTCGATATCACCTCGGTACACGCGCTGAGAGACATCCGCGTAAGTCGTCGTAACGTAGCCGCGACGCAGCGCAAAAATCTCGCCTGGCCGCATGCCGCCCAAAACCGCGAACTTTACGATCAGCCGTTCCCGAAGCTCGAGCGATTTGAATAGCTCATTGACCTCCTTTATGTTCATCACCCGTCCATCAGCTTTCTTGCATTGACGAGGGGTGAAGAGCAGCTCCGCCGGGTTGCGGCGGCTGTATCCTTCACTGACGGCCATCCTGAAGATCGCGACAAGATCCCACTTCAAATGATCGACTGTGCTGAAAGAAAGTGCCGATGCCTTTGCGTCCAAAAAGCTCTGCAGTTCTTCTCGCATGATTTCGGTCAACTGCTGCTCTTTGAACTGCCCGACAAGATGGAACTTAATTCGATCTTCGGTTGTCATCTTCGTTGATCGCTTCCACTTACGCCGATAGAATGGGAAAAAGACATCCTGAACAAAGTCGCCGAACGACGTATTCAGGGTGAGATCCGGCCTGGCATTGATGACCCGCACCTTCTCCATAAGTTTTTCTTTTGCCTGCGACTTGGTCATCTCCGAAACCCTGCCGAGTTTCTCGTATTTTCTTTGCCCGTCTTCCCACCAGCGTCCGATCCATGATCCGTGAACCTTTCTGACATTGCCTTTCTGAAACCGTTTCCGCATGCGTAGCTCCTAACTCGCGCGGCCTACGGCATTCATTTCTAGCTCGGCGCTGAGAATACCCTTTTCGTTTTCCTGTTTCCACTCCTCGAACGAGGATCGGCGCACGACCTTTTTTCGACCTAAACAAATACAGGGCAGCTTCGGTACATCCCTGACCTCGCCGTTGAGAAGTCGGTAAACCTGTGCCTTTGAACATCGCAGTTCTGCGGCAATTTCTGCTGTCGTCAAAATCTGATCTGTCATCAATCTCTCCAAATCGGGGAATCCTGCTCAGTTGAGGTTCAAGTTCCTCTCAACAGCGATGTTCCCGAGAAACAATCCGGCTTCCCGAATATGAGCAACGTGGATTGGATCAAGACCCATTAGCCGCGCTAAATTTGCGTCTGCCGCGGCTGGGTCATCTGCCAGCAACACTTTTTTCAAAGACCTTGGTGTGCCATTGAGCGGGCCGTCGCCTTCCATCGCGACGATCGCATCGGCGATAACGAAGTGCGGGCGAACCGTTGCGCAAATGTCGAGAATGCTTTCGTGAATGCCGGCCCAATGAAGGACATTCTTTGGCCAGCCGTAGCGTGCGCCCGGCACAGTGCCAAACATGTTCTTCATGCTGAGGGTGACGCCGGTCCAATGGTGCGTTTTCACTTTCGGCATCGAAACAATGAAATCCGATGCCAGGACGGTCTGTGGGAACCACAAGTGACCGAGACCGGAATAGTTGGCTTTAAGCTTTGTTTTGACGAGGTCGTCTCGATTGAGATCCACGAAGGGAATCTTGCGCTGCGAGAGCTGATCGGCGAGGCCGGTCTCGTACAGGAGAAGGTCCGTGTCGCGATGATGGCCGGGGCCTTCACCAACAGTCACGGAGGCGGCGTCGAGGCGGAGGAAGGCTTCGGCCGCTGCCCCTACAAGGTGCGTATCCGTGTTCACCGGCTTCCCATGGATGTATTCGACGATGTTGGGTTTGAGCAGGACCGATTTTCCACGGACATCCAGATCGAAGAGCCGTAGCCCATCGTAGACCAGTTCATCGAGTTTGTCGGAGTACTGGTCTGTATGAAGGATAGCGACGCGTGAGCGTTTCGGCCGGAGATCTCGAGAGTACTTTCGTTGCTGCAATCCTAAAGCAAGAGCACAGCCCGTCACCGCAGCGGAAGCGACGAGCCAATCGCGTCTGTTCATTTCAAATCACCACTCGGAAAGGATTCGCATGGCCTTCGGCAGCATGGATAGCAATCGCTGCGAGGCTCAGGGTTTCGATATTGGAAACAGAAATCTTGGAAGACAGCACTCTGTGCAGGACCGCCATGCAACGATCGAGATCTGGATCGTGATGTACCACAAAAGCGATCGCCGACCAGGCAAGGCTATACGCCGACGAGCATTCGAGGAAGGCCCGGCGCAGCCAACTCAAACTCTGACGGGCAGCGGCATATGCATCCCCCGTCAATGCAAGAAGCGCAATTGCCGTTGTGTCGATATGCGGTTTCAGAGCAGATCCGAGTACGATTCCGTTTCCGGCATTCCATCCGCCTCCGGGACACACCCGATCCTGCAGCATTTCTATTCCTAGCTGAAGCCGGTCCGAAACCTTCCCGGTTCGACAGCAGGGGAACGACTGCTTAAGCGCGATTAATGAAAAGGCCGTGGGAATGACCCAACTGACCGTGCCCGGGAACCACGGCCATCCGTATTTGTCGGGATTGAACTGGACAGCACGGTCCGCGGTTCGAAATTTCCATTTCCAAAACCAATGACTTTCGCGGGCTTTGCTGTGGAGCAGCCAGCGGGGTGCCCTCTCGTCGTGTGTGGACGGCGCGTGCACAAAACGAAGGGCGATCGCCGCGAGCGATGTTGTCCAGCATCCTTCGGGATCGTCGCCTTCGAATGCTGGCCAGCTTCCATCCGGATGTTGCGTCCTCAGGAGCAGATCAACTCCTTCTTCACGTGCCGGTCGTTGATCGTCTCGCAACGCCATCAACGCGTAGCAAGTCGTTTCAATGCTGGCCCTGCGGCCGTTTCCGCCCGCCCATCCGCCTGTGGATAGCTTGCGCCTTCCGATCTCCGCCTGAAGATCGTTGAGAAGTCCCATAAAAGGAAATGAGGTTTTTTAGACAGAAAATCTGTCGAAAAACCCTCATACACAGTAGGGGCGCTTCACGGCGCTCCAGTTTTTACGGAGCGTGACGTTATGTTTTCGTCGCCGAGAGATCTTGCCGATCAATTGCTCGCATCCAAATACATGCTCGACGAAACGGTTTTGCCGGCGATCTATCTGGCGTCGAAGATGCGCCGGCCGCTTCTGATCGAAGGACCACCGGGATGTGGCAAGACCGAACTGGCATATGCCGTTGCCAGGAGCGCGGAAACGTGCGTCGAGCGCCTGCAATGCTACGTCGGCGTTAATGAAGACAAAGCCATCGGAAAGTTCGACGAAGCCTTGCAGCGGCTCTTTCTCGAAGCAGGGACAGCCCACATCGGCGGCGATTGGGAAGCTATCCGCCAGGAACTACACGGTCTGGAATTCTTTACAAAAGGCCCACTCCTTCGTGCGCTTCTCTATGAGGAGAAACCGTGTGTCCTTCTCGTGG
>DASTBJ010000218.1:0-8948 GCA_035712125.1 Terriglobia bacterium | reverse complement strand
TCCCACTGCCAGAAGAAATCCTGAAAGCCGTCTCCGAATAGAGGGACGGTTTCGAGATCGCCATCTCCGTCGATATCAGCGACAAGAGAGGTCAATTGCTTCGTCGCATCCTGCCAGAGCGATTTGCCTTTCCCGCGGTCGAGCGTCAGGGCGTTGGTTGTTGAGCATATAACTTCGGTTGTCGTTATATCGGTCGCGCAGGTCATAGCGCTTGCGGATCCTCCCGGCTTGCCAAGGGCTCTCGCCCAGACGGAATAGGACCGTTGTGCGACCTCTCCAGGACAGCCCGTCGCGGGATCGTAAGTCAAAGATGTGTTACAGGGCAGCTGAAACGTTGCACCCTGTGGCTTGAACTCCGCGCCGGTCTCGCAGTCTCGCGCAGCGTCGAATCCGTTGCCGTCACAGACGCGAAAATCGTAGCCGGGTTTGAGCCATATATTCGTTGTGATCGTGACGGGATTTGGCCCCTTCTTGCCGAGACCGACGAAGATCGTGTGGCGATTCGAGTTGGACATGGTGGCTGTTTTCCCCTGATCGACGCCAATGACGTTCAAGTTGTAGTGAGGCCCGCTTAAATAGTTATTCAGATTTTGAGCCGTGAGCGGAGCTGCCAGCAGCAGCAACGCGACAGAGGGCAAAGCAATCCTTTGCAGGAATTGAGTCATAACTTCCTTCCTCCTGGCAGTTTTTTTGTGGATACCCGCTCGCTAATGCACATGGCTGGCCAATAGGCGCACGCTATGAATTCAGGCAGTTAGAAAGTTCGGAGAAGGTTCTGGTCACCAACTTTCTGGACGTGGGGAAGATGCTTGATGGATGGGTGCGCACCACGCCGCATGTCGGACCGCTATGTGCGCGAGATGCCCTATACATCTCTGGAGACCGAAACAGATTCAGGAGCCGACGGCGTCATAATCCGGCCGTATGGCGCCGCGAGTGACGCGAACTGACCCAGTGTTTGGGGGCGGCTCCCGTCGCCGTTATTATGCGACCTTCATCGGCGGTTCGAACGCCTCCTGCGCCATCTTCGCCGGACTATCGCCACGTAGCCCAAATTGACCAACCATGGTTTCCTCTGCGCCCACCGGTGGCCCTTCCAGCATCAGGCGTTCTTTCGTTTCCGTGAGTTGCTCACCTAATGCAACAAAGTCGATATCGGTCTTTTTTGCATTGGGAAAGATCTCGCGTTCCTCTTCCTTGATGTGATGGCGCACGTTTTCGGCGAGGACCATGAATTTAGCTTCCCAATGGTCTTCGTTTCCTTGCATTTGTTCGAGCTCGGCAATCAGGAATTTCGCGACGTGGTGTTCTTCATCTGCCTCATCCATCAAACCGTCTGCATCGTCCATCTCGCTTCTGAGAGCGGGATAGAATACTTGCTCCTCGATTGCCGCATGGATCTTTAGTTCCTTGATGGCCTCGCCGGCGATATCTTGCTTCGACGATTCGTCTGCCTTCTCAAACTTATCAAGAAGTTTCTTGACCTTGTCGTGGTCGGCCTTCAAGAGTGTGAACGCAGTCTGCTTCGTTGTTTTTTTAGGCATACTTCTCCTTTTAGAGCCGATAGCAGTGGCAGAGCTGTCCGGTTGTGTCACCCACAACTTGCACTATTCACGCTGCCTGCCGATCGGCCCGGTCATACCAAATAGTTTGACCATCTTGTTGTACATACCTCAGAACGTTTCCAACGGTCGTGCACGATAAGGGCCATGACAACTGCGAGCGTTAATTTCTTTTGGGTACTAACGTGCAGCTATTTATCGAGGCTGGGCTTTTGTAAGGACATCAATAGAAGGCAAGGAGTAACTCATGGCACGACGGGAAGACGACAACGAAAACAAGGGACAAGCAGACCGGGGTCGTAGCGGACAAAATCGACAGGGTGACCAGGGCGCCGGTCGTCAGCAGGGTGCGCAAGGCGGCGAACGAAAGCAAGGTGGCAGAGAAGCCACTGAGCAGGGTCAAGGTGTTGGTGGTCAAAGCGGTGGAGGCGGGCAAAGAAGTCGAAAGAAGTAGCTTGATCACAAGGGTCGTGGGCGACGGCCCACGACGTTCCGCATCCAAATACCTGTCCACATGTCTGCAGCCGCAGATCCAACGCACAGTTTCTGAACATGCGAGACAACGCACGAGAGGGACTTCTCGCAAGACGGTGGACTGCCCTGCTAAGACAGGTATCTTTTAGGTCATTGGAACCCTTACGAACGAGTCGTAGGATACGGCATCGGTGCACATTTCAAGCCCGATTCCAGGAGGTTCTAATGGCTAACAAGGCATTCAATTCTCTGATCGTGATTCTTGCAGCTCTAATCACCGCAGGCACGCTGTGTGCCCATCACGCATTTGCGCCAACCTTCGACGGCGATAAGGTTGTCAGGGTTAAAGGCGTAGTGACCCGATTCGAGTGGGTCAATCCTCATAGCTTCATCATCGTGGACCTGAAAACAGCCGACGGTAAAACGGATCAATGGGCTCTGGAAGGTCCGGCGCCGAATCAACTGACACGCAGAGGATACGACATGACTTCGATCAAGCCGGGTGACTCCGTCGAGGCGTGTGGGTATGGAACTCGTGACACAACCCCGAAGATCGATCCCAACAGCGGGGCTGCGAGACACCTCATGGTTGTAGAACTGCTGACGCTGGGCGACGGCGTTGCACGCGAGTGGTCGCCGTACGGACAAACGAAATGTCGTGATGCGCAGGTGTCGAGACCGTAACGCTGTTGTTCCGCGCCCGCTTCAGTCACAGGGCGGGGATCGGTTTACCTGTGCGTTCTGCGATTTCCGATTCCAGTTTCGCCAACTCGCTTTCGGGCAACCAGAAGAATAATTCATTCCCGTCCAGGTCCTTGATCACGAGTGTAGGTTTCCCCCACTCATCGTGCAAAATCTCGATTCCTTTTTCCCGGACGTGATTGCATAACGCTGCCGCCTGATGGTCTTCAAGACCAATGAACACGCGGCCATGTCCCGGCCGGCCTTCCGTGTCCTTATAGGCCTGATTTAAGATGATTTCGAATCCGAAGAGACTGACCTCGAAAACCCATGCTCGGCCTTCGTATTGATAATTCCAATCCAACGCGAAGCCGAGGGTCTTTGTATAGAAGGCAAGCGCGGCTTCGGCATCCTTAACAAAGAAGACGGTTCTGGCATAGAAGTTATCCACTGAGGCTCCTAACCGTAGTTTGTCTTGGAGAAGCCAACTATACATCCACTCTGCCCCCAGGCTCACGAATCTTGTATCCACTGTTAACCAAAGTCCTTGCGGATCGTTTAGAAGTGCAGGGAACTCGGGCCTGCGATCGACATTGCGGGTTCATTTCGCCCGGAGGTGCTGAATGAAGGCTTTACGGTTTGTGGTTCTCGTCCCAATCCTTTGCATGGTTGTGCTCGGCGCGGCACAAAATAACATTGGATCTGAGTTCGGGGCGATTCAGGGAACCGTGACGCGGACTGACAATGGAGAACCGTTAGCGGGCGCAACCGTCACGCTGCAGGGTGGAAATGCCGATCCGCAGGCCATTCAGTCCTTGTTGAATACGGCAGCTTCACAGGGAATCGTCGTCACGCCGCCTCCAGGCGCTTCGACGCGCGACATCGTCCAATCCCTGGCGAATGCGGCACAGGCTCGAGGCATTCCTCTGACGGTTGCGAACATTCAATCACAACTAGCTTCCTTCTCGGGGCGAACGGCTCCGACAGCAGCCACGGACGGTGATGGTCGTTTCGCATTCCGCGACGTTACTCCCGGCTTCTACACGATTCGGGTTCAAAAAGAAGGATTTTTCGGAAAACCCGAAGGTGGGACATTTCCTCCAACGGCTGCTACCGACGTTAGCGTTGCAGCAAAGGAAGTCAGTGCTGCAAGCCTGTCGATGACCCCGGGTGCTCTGATTGGCGGACGCGTCTACGGTGTCGATGGCCAACTCCTGCCCAACGCCATCGTTTGGGCGATGCGGGTCACTTATCCTCTGGGCTACGCCGTACTGTCCGGGCAAGTTTCGAAGCTCGCAGACGACCGAGGGGAGTTTCGATTGTTCTGGATTCCGCCTGGGGATTACTACCTGACGGCAGAGGCGCCGCGCGCGGCGTCTATACCAGGCGGAGGGCCGGCGGGCCAGGGCATCAAGACCTTCTATCCGGGTGTGACGGACGTGACTGAAGCAAGAACGCTCACCGTTAAGGGCGGGGAAGAGATGTTAGGGATGGACGTCGGCATCCGCGGGTCTTCGTCCTTTAAGGTCTCCGGACAAATCACGAGCCTGATTCCACTGCCGGTGGCACAAAATGCTGCTGGTGCGAATGCCGCTGTACTCGTCCTCCTGGGTCGCGATGCGACGGCCCCCGACGACACGAAGCAGGTCGGGACCGTTCCGCTGGTGCCGACGATTGGAAAATTTGAAATTTCCAACATCCTTCCCGGAACGTATGACTTGTTCGCGCGAGTGCCGGATCCCGCATCGCAGGCCTCAGGCGGCGCCCCCGTTGCATGGGGACGCGCGCGTCTGGACGTCCGCGATATGGATGTCCCGAATGTCTCCATCGTGATTCCCCCAGCCGTCGATGTGAGAGGTACGGTTTCCGCGGGCGGGGGCAAGATGCCCTCTTCAATCCGGGTCCAGCTGATGCCTGACGACGCCGCGGCAAAGATTCCAGCCTACCAGCAGGTGAGCCGTCGTACCGTGCCCGTGGATGCAGCAGGCGCCTTCGCAGTGCCTGCGGTGCCCGCAGGGCGGTTTAGAGTTTCCGCTATCGCGGGATTACCCCCAGACATGTATCTCGCCGATGTCCGGCAGAGCGCTCAGAGTGTTTTCGACACCGGATTTGACGTGAACAGCGGAAACACAGCTCCGCTCGAGATTGCTCTGGCAGCAGGCGCCGGATCTGTGACCGGTGTCGTCGTGGATGGGCCAATGAAGGTCGTTCCCGGTGCAACTGTGGTCCTCGTGCCGGAGACAAAACGCCGGAGCAACCGCGCACTGTACGTCAGCGCCACCAGCGATGCCTATGGCCGGTTCTCTCTTCGCGGCGTTTCGCCGGGCGACTACAAAGTCTTTGCGTGGGAGAGCATTCCGACCGAGGCGTACGTGAATGCCGCGTTCATGGTTAAACACGAAGATCGCGGTAAGCCAGTGCATGTGGGTCAACAAGGGACAGTCAGCACCGAATTGACGATCATTTCCGCTGTCCCGAAATGAGGGACCTGCGCAGGTTATCGCGATCTTAACGCGCGAAATAGAGGTACCAGTTCGCCTTCAAAGCCTTATATGCGATGAATCTTCCATCAATCGCCCTCCGAGGACACACCGGAAATACAGTTCAGTGATCAGATAGAAAACGCCGTTCATTTCCCCTATGCTCTGGGAACTTCGAGGAGATGCGTCTGGTGCATCACGCATTCCTCTATGAAAGGTCGAAGCGATGAAAAAGTCGGAGAGCAGAGAATACGGAATGTCCCGCCGTCAGTTTCTGGCGGCGGCCGCAGGTGCCGCTGTCGTCGTGGTGGAAGCGGCCGGGCAGCAGGCCACGCCCGCAGAACTGAGACTCATCAATGGCAGCATCCACACTATGGATTCGAAGAACACGATCGCGCGGGCCGTGGTCATTCGTAACGGAAGATTCGTGAGTGTCGGCCAGACTGCCCCCGCAGCTGCGCCGGGCTCGCGAACGATCGACCTGGGCGGGCGGACCGTCGTGCCGGGGATTATTGATGCGCATAATCACTTCGTGAACCTCGGGAATCGCCCCGGCTACCACACCGTTATCGAGAACGCGACGTCAATCGCGGAAATTCAGAAAATGCTGGCGGCCCGGCGTCCAACTGTTCCTGCCGATGAATGCATCACGGCGATGGGCGGCTGGCATCCGAATCAATTTATCGAGAGGCGTCTGCCGAATCGCAGTGAACTCGACGGGGCCGTGTCGGATCGGTCCGTCTTCCTGCTACAGGCATTCAACGGACCTTCTTCGACGAACAGTCTCGGCAAAAAGTTCTTCGAATCCGAACCGAACCCGGTGATGGTGAGTGACGATGGCACGATCGCCGGCGGTCTGCCGTCAACGACCGCGCTCTACAAATTGCGATTGCGCCAGACGTTGCAGGACAAAATGCGCAGCACGCAGGATGCGTGGGCATATTCCGCGAGCCTTGGTCTCACAGCCCACCTGGACCAGGTCGGATTGGCCACTGCGGCGCCCCTTGCGCCTAATCAGGCGCTGGCGGCTTTTGATCATTTCCGGATGTATGACGCCTGGAGGGAACTGTATCGACAGGGGCGCGCCAGCATTCGGCTGCAGACCAATTTTTTGCACAACCAGAATGACAAAGCCCTTCCGGAACTGCGCGAACGTCTGAGAAACCAGTTTCCGTTGTTCGGTTCGGACATGTTCATGACGGGTGGAATTGGTGAATCTGCGGCGCCCGGCGATGGCACGGGAGAGGTCTGGCTCGAGGCGCAACGTCTGGTCGCGCAAGCACGATGGCGCAACGAGAATCACGCGCTGTCGCTTGCCGCGCTCGAGAACGAGATTGCCGGGTATGAGAAAGTGCACGCGGAGTTCAACATCGCAGATCTGCGGTGGGTAATCTCGCACATCCCGTTTGCAACTCCACCGCTCCTTGAGCGTTTGAAAGCTCTGGGATGCGGCGCGCAATTGACCGGCTGGCGCTACCTTCAGGGTACGGCACAAAACAATGGCTCGCCTTTCAAGATGGTGCTTGAAAGCGGAATCCGCGCTGGCATGCACTCCGATTCCGTCCACATCTCTCCGCTCAATCCCTGGTTTCACATTTACTACGCCGTCACAGGGGTCAACGCGCTCGGACAACTCATCAATGGCGGACAGCAGATCAGCAGGCAGGATGCGCTGCGCCTCTATACGCGGGAAAACGGATGGTTTCTCCGAATGGAAGATCGCCTCGGCACAATCGAGCCGGGCCGGCTTGCGGATCTGGCGGTCCTTAGCGACGATTACCTGAAGGTCACCGACGAGCAGATCAAGAGCATCAAGTCTGTCCTTACCGTCGTTGACGGCAAAATCGTCCACGATGCGGGAGTTTTAAAGTAAACACCGGGTTAGCTTCTCAGTTGATCGAGAGAACAAGGCGAAATCCTATGGCCCCGTCGCGGTAATCATGTGCGATCTCGTATCGTTTTGACACGGTGCAGTGCACGGCCCAATTGTGAAAGCAACCCCCGCGAAGAACGCGCTCGTCCCCAACGCCTGTGAAGGCACTGCGTCCCGAGGAATTTTGTCGATGTCGCGAGTGAACGCGTCCTGGCACCATTCCCACACATTCGCGTAATAAGTTTATGGTCCAATAAGTTAAATGGCTGTATCTCAGTTCATACTTTCACCTAACCCAGGGGTATCGCTGCGCATCTCGTTCGCAATTGACAACGCGTGCCAAAAAGCGAGACACTTCCCTCAATAATCTATGGGAAGACCTCAAAAGCCTGCTAAAGACGGCGTTGGGACACTGGATCTGCTCATTCTCTCCCGGCTGGCTAAGGGTTCGATACACGGGTACGGAATTGCCGAATTTATTAACCAGGTCTCGGATGCGTTACACGTCGAAGAGGGATCGTTGTATCCGGCTCTGCATCGCCTGGAATCGCAAGGATTGATTCAGTCCGAGTGGGGCGCCTCAGAGAATAATCGACGCGCTCGCTTTTATAAGTTAACGCCGCGCGGGCGCAGGCAAATCGACGTTGAGATCTCCAACTGGCGGCGCATGGTGCAGGCTGTTAATCGCGCGATCAAACCTTTGAAAGCATGATTTTCAAACAGTGCTTGATTGACATTCGTGCACGCCTGGCGGCTCTGTTCCGTCGCGTCGAGATCTACGAGCGTGCTGACGAGGAGCTGCAGTTTCATATCGCGATGCTGGAACAGCGCATGATCGAGTCGGGCATATCGCCGACTGATGCGCGTGTTCTAGCGCAGCGGCAATTAGGCAACACCACGCGGATCAAAGAACAGACTCTGGAATCCTGGAGGTATGCATTCGTGGATACGCTCATTCGAGATTTCCGCTACGCTGTGCGCGTTCTGCTTCAGGCCAGAGGCTGGACGCTGGTTGTTCTCTTGTCGCTTGCGCTCGGAATCGGGGCGAACACGGCATTGTTCAGTGGAGTCAACGGTCTGTTCCTGCGCACCGTTCCTGTCGAGAATCCGGAAACGCTCGTCCGCCTGAGATCCGCCGGGCCGAATGAGATGCGAAGAAACTCCAGCGGCTATGGCTTCAGCGGCAAGAATGCGGCGGGGCAGGACCTCCGCGAAACGACGTCTTACCCCATTTATCAAGCTCTGCGTTCCGCGAACGAGACCCTGACCGATATTGCCGCCAGTGCTCCCGCGGGAAACCTGAACGTCATCGTTGATGGAAAGGCGGAACTCGCTGCGGGATACCTTGTTTCCGGAAATTATTTCGGATTATTGCGTGTTTCACCGGAAATTGGCCGGGCTCTGTCACCGGAGGACGACATGGCTTCCTCCGCTCATGTTGCAATGATCAGTTACGGTTTCTGGATGAAACGCTTCGGCGGGCGGCCGGATGTTGTGGGAAGGACGGTGACGGCAAATAACCGACCGGTCACGATCATCGGTGTCACGCCTGCGCGATTTACGAGTATCCTCAACCTGACCGATGCCGGCCCCGATATGTGGTTCCCGCTGGCGTTCGATCCGGCTCTTGCGCCCAATCCCGCTTCAAACATTCGCCTCAAAGACGCCACATACTGGTGGGTCCAGGTGGTCGGCCGCTTGAAGCCCGGTGTGACTTTCGAACAGGTCCGTGCGAATCTCGATGGGCCCTTTCAAAATGCGGCACGCGACAGTTGGAGTTCTCATCTCGCAAGTATTCCCGCCGAGGAGAGAGCGTTGTCGGAGAACCAGAACAGAAATGCCGTTCCCAGTCTCGAAGTGGATTCGGCTGCCCAGGGA